>CALFVM010000124.1 GCA_937928665.1 uncultured Candidatus Methylacidiphilales bacterium | reverse complement strand
TGGCGTGGGTGGAACTGTCGGGTCAGGAGAAGAAGTATCCGGGGCAGTTGAGTGGTGGTATGCAGAAGCGGGTGGCACTGGCACGGGCGGCGATCTCGCGGCCGGACATGATGCTGTATGACGAGCCAACGACGGGGCTGGATCCGGTGGTGGCGGACAGCATCAGTAAATTAATCTTGCGATTGGGGCGCCGACTCGGGATGGCGTCAATCGTCGTGACGCACGACATGGCGAGTGCTTATCTGATTGCCGACCGGATGGATTACTTGAATGAAGGACGTATTTATTTCAGTGGGACAGCCGAGGAGGTGCAGGCGAGTGAGGATCCGTTGGTTCGGAACTTCGTGCGAGGCATATCGGAAATCCGGCTGGACGAAGAGATTGGCGGGAGAAGAGGCACATGAGAGAAAATCTGGTTGAGGTTAAGGTTGGTTTCTTTGTGATTCTGGGGCTGATATTGCTCGGGATTGCGGTGGTTTGGTTTGGCAAATTTGAGAATTACTTTAAGCCGACCTATTCGATTGTGGTGGAGTTTCCGAATGCGAGCGGTCTGTTGAAAAACTCGCAGGTGCTCTACCGGGGAGCGAAGATTGGACAGGTGGCGGATCGGCCGGAAATTGCGGACGGAGGCGCGGTGGTCCGGGTGGTTTGTCGAATCAACGAGGACGTGCGAATCGACGAGAAGGCGCAGTTCAAAGTGGGGGTGTATGGGTTGTTGGGAGATCGATTTGTGGACATTGTGCCACCGGCAGAGCCCAGCGGTTCATTTTTGTCGGGCGGGGCGGTGGTGCAGGGGAGCCGGACGACGGGGATTGCGGATTTGGCGGAGCGGATTGAACCGGTGCTGGCGGATATTCAACCGACGGTGAAGCAAATTCGGGAGATGACGGAGAACATCAACGAAAAGTTCCTCACCGAGGCGTTGGCGTCCGATGTGCATGATGCGGTGAAGGCCTCCAAGGCACTGGTGCAGCGGCTGGATGCGTTGGTGAGCCAGACGCAGGCGGGGGATTCCGTTCTGGGCAAGCTGGTGGCGGATAAGGGGTTTGGGGCGCGGGTGGAAGCAATTGCGGTGGACCTGGCCGGGTTGATTTACAGTCTGCGCAAGCGCGGAGTTCTGTTTTATCGGGATGTTTCCGAGTCGCCGGATCCGGAGGTACCCGCATCGGTGCGCCGTCCGGTTCGCCCGGTTCCAGCCTGGCAGGCGCAATGAATTCGGTCACACCGGAATGTGGAGCGATTCTCCTGGCCGGAGGAAGCGGGACGCGTCTGGGATTTGACAAGATCCTGACCCCGTTGTTGGGGCGTCCGGTGATCAGCTATTCGTTGGAAACGCTGGTGGGGTCGCCTGAGATTGGCCGGATTGTCTTGGTGGGGCGGGCGGATTCGCTGGTGGAACTGGAACGGGTGGCGGGTGAGTATGGGGGAGGGCGAGAGATTCGGGTGGTGGCGGGCGGCGCGGAGCGGCAGGACTCGGTGTGGCATGGGTTGGAGGCATGTGGGACGGAGATGCCGTTGACCCTGATTCACGACGGGGCCCGGCCGCTGATCACCCCAGACGGGGTGGCGCGTCTGGTGGCGGCTGCGCGGGAGCATGGCAGTGCGGTGGCGGGAAACCGGTGCACGGACACGTTGAAGGAATGCGAGTTGGATGGGACGGTCAAGGCCACGCCGGATCGCCGGAGGATGTGGCAGGTGCAGACGCCGCAAGTTTTCCGGACGGAATGGGTTTTGCGAGGTTACCGGCAGGTGCGGGAGAGGGGGTTGACCGTGACGGATGATGCTGCCGCGGTGGAACTGGCAGGCTATCCGGTGCGGTTGGTGGAGCTGGGTGGGCCGAACCTGAAGATTACGCGACGGGAAGATTGGGAGGCGGTCAGTCACCTGCTTCGTCTTCGGGAAGGATATTCGGTGCGGGGGGTGTTGCACCAGTTTGCCAACGACCTTGCGCCTTTGGTGGGGTATCTCCCGCTGCTGAAGAAATACCGGGATCAACCGGCCAAGTTCGACGGGTATTGGGCGTCGGCGGATGCCGGGACGGCGCACTTGCGGGTGCGGTTGGCGGAAGCGCAGGAGCAGGCGCGACGGCTTTTTCCAGACGAGGGCGGGAAGTCACGTCCGGAGGCGTGAGAAGTTCCATAAAAGCCTTGGCAGCAACGAACGAGTCTCCTACGTTCAGACGGTGGCTGCCAACGACGACTACGTCCTCGAACTACTCGTCAATTCGGGCTTAATCAGTCCGGCGGATAAAATTGAAGCGGAATCGATGGCCGGGGAGGAGGGGCCTGTGGCTCATCTGATTTCCCAGGGAACAATCAGTCGGGAGGACGTGCTGCGCCGGGTTTCGGAGGATTGCGCGGTTGAGTTCACGCCGGTCATTGACACGATCTCAGAAGATGCGATCCGGGTACTGACCAAGGAGCAGGCGATCCGTTACTGTGCGATTCCGATCCAAAAGGAAGGGAACCATGTCCGGCTGGCAGTGGCCGACCCGTTGGATTTTGAATCCCTCGACGCTCTGCGGTACGTGATCAAGCATGACTTCGAGACGGTGTGTGCGCCAGAGGAGGTGATTCGCAAGGCGATAGCGGCCTACTATGGGTCCACGGACGAATCGGTGTCGGCGTTGGTGGACTCGTATGGGGGGGATGATCTTGAGCTGCGCGGAGCGGGCGGAAATGATGCTGCGGGAAGTGAAGAGGCCGGATCGGAAGGGGATGCGCCGATCATCAAAATGGTTTATGGAATGATTCTTGATGCCCACCGTCTGCGGGCGAGTGATATCCATTTGGAACCGCTGGAGAAGAGGCTCCGGCTCCGGTATCGAATTGACGGGGTTCTCCAGGAAATGAGGGATCCGCCGAAGCGACTCCAGTCGGCCGTGGTCAGCCGGATCAAGATCATGGGCAACATGTCCATTGCGGAAAAGCGTTTGCCGCAGGACGGGCGAATTGCCCTTAACCTGCAAGATGGGGGACATATCGACCTCCGTGTGTCGACCATTCCCACGGTTCACGGGGAAGCGGTTGTCATGCGGATTTTGGACAAAAGTGCCCTCACGCTGGGTTTGCCTGAACTTGGTTTTCTGTCCGACGATCAGGCGTTGATCGAGCGGATTCTTGGTTATCCGGACGGGATTTTTCTGGTCACCGGGCCGACTGGCTCGGGGAAATCAACCACGTTGTATGCGTGTCTTAATATCCTGAATAAGCCTGATCGGAAACTGATCACGGTTGAGGATCCAGTTGAATACGTGCTGCCCGGGGTCAACCAGGTTCAGGTCCAGGCTGACGTCGGGATGACGTTTGCTAACGCGCTTCGCTCCATGCTCCGGCAGGCACCGAACATCATCATGCTCGGGGAAATCCGGGACGGGGAGACGGCTTCCATCGCTATTAATGCCTCGCTGACCGGGCACCTGGTTTTCTCCACGCTTCACACCAACGACGCGCCCAGCGCGGTCACCCGGCTCTCTGATATTGGGGTGAAGCCTTTCCTGGTTTCCTCGGCAGTGCGGGCCGTGATGGCGCAGCGGCTGATCCGGCGGATTTGTCCGAACTGTGCGGAGGACTACACTCCGAGTGAGGGAGAGATCCGGGCACTTAACCTCGACCCTTCCCAAGTGGCGGGTGCTCACTTCCGGCACGGTCGCGGCTGTGACGTGTGCCGTGGGAAGGGGTATAAAGGGCGGGCCGGGATTTTTGAGATTTTCACCGTGACCGATGACATCCGCAACCTGATCAACGACCGTGCCAGCGTTTCTGAGATTCGGCAGAGAGCCCGTGACCTTGGGATGCGGACTTTGCGGGAGGACGGAATTCGCAAGGTTTTAGCCGGGATAACCACTC
>CALFVM010000123.1 GCA_937928665.1 uncultured Candidatus Methylacidiphilales bacterium | reverse complement strand
AACGGCGACCTTGAGCTGGGCTTCGGAGATGGAGAGGGTGCACAGCAGAGCAAGAGCACCGAGGAGGACACGTTTCATCATAGGAGGGATTAATTAACTAGAATTGATAGCCGACGTCAAAGTGGAATCTCGGCGTATCCTGGCGTTGAAACCGGTCGGCCACGACCGGGAAGCCCAAATCCAACCGGAGCGGGCCAATCGGCAGGTCCAGGCGGAGCCCAAACCCAACCCCGACCTGGAGATTACCCAGATCGTAATCGAAGGCTTTCGCATTGTTAAATCCGGCATCCGTGAAGACGGCTCCCCGGACCCGGTCGAAAATCGGAAAGGTTAGCTCCAAGTTGCCGTAACCCATCGTCCGCCCGCCTTCAGGCTCGTCCGTGCCCGGGAACCGAGGGCCCACCCCGCGGAAGTCAAACCCGCGGACCGTTCGGGAACCCCCGATAAAGAACCGGTCGAAAATCGGGACAAACTTAGAATCGCCATAGTGGTCGGTCACCCCGGTCGCACCACGGACCATGAAAATCATGTCGTAGGGAAGCGGGAAAAACTTGGAACCCTCCGCCTCCACCTTCCAGATGTTGGTTTGCCCCCAGAGCGGTCCACCGGCTCCCTCTGCCGCAACCTCGATCTTTTCCCCTTTCCGCGTCAGGAACACGTCATCCCGGGTGTCGTAAGTGATCGTAGCCCGGATGGAACTCTTCGACCGGGTGCCGGCTTCACGGGCCAACTGCGGCACGGCTGCGGTGTTGACATCAAAAATCTCAATCTGCTCAAGCTGATAACGCGCCCCGATGGTCCAGAACTGGTTGAGTGCCTTAGACACCCGGATGGCACCGCCGTAACGTCGGAGGTTGTAATCCGAACTGAGGAAGTTCGACTCGTTATAAAACCCGTCGAACCCAACCGCCAACCGTTGGTTCATAAACCAAGGCTCCGTAAAGCTGACAATAAAATCTTTCCGCTGGAGACCGTATTGCAGCCGGGTGCGAAACTTCTGACCTGCACCAGTAAAGCTCGGCCACTTGGCGATATCAAAGTTGCCTTGGGTCAACTCCACAAAACCAAGCAGGCTGTCCACCGTGCTGAATCCTGCCCCGAATGTAACCGAGCCGGTTCGTTGCTCCTCCACCGTCACCACAACATTTTTGCGGTTGGGAATCGCCGTGTCCTGGGGGGAAACATCGACCTTGGAAAAATAACCCAGGTTTTCCAGACGCTTCTTGCTCGCCTCCGCCTTCACCGAATCATAGACCTCGCCCGGCGCAACGGCCAGTTCCCGGCGCAACACCTTGTCCTTTGTGCGGTCGTTCCCCTGAATGACGATCTTCTCAATAAAAGATTGGGGGCCTTCCTTAATGTAAAAGACCACATCCATCCTGCCTCGCTCAATGTTGGCCTGCCGTTCGGGAACCACTTCCGTATCAATGTACCCGTCCTGCCCATACAGGTCCCGGATCGCATCCACATCCGCTTGCAGACCACGCGGCGAAAAGACTGAGCCCGCCTTCATGCTCATGGCAGACATAATCGTCTCCGTGTCGAAAATCGTATTGTCCCGAACTTGCACCGATCCAACCTCGTATCGAATTCCCTCAAACACGGTGATCTTAACCCGCAGCCTATCTTCCCCATAGGTCTCCAGTTCCACATCTCGAACCTGCATGTCGATGTAGCCGTTGTTCTGATAAAATTCCTGGAGACGGCGGAGGTCCTCTTCGAATTGCTCCGCCTGATACAGACCCGACTTGTTGATGAAGGAGAGCCAGTTCTTCGGTCGGGTTTTGATCTGCTTTTGTAACTCCTTCTGCGTGAAGGCACGGGTATCAATAAACTCGACCTCGCCGATGAACTCCTTCGGCCCCTCCTGAATGTTGTAGAAGATGGTGGCCCGGCCGACCTGTTCGTTGATGTCGATCTTGTATTCGATCTGCGCCTCGTAGAACCCCTTCTCCTGATAATAGGTTTTGATGGCCTGCGCATCGTTCGAAACCGACAACTCGCTCAGCGGCTCACCCACTTTGCTCTTGATCTTTTTCCGGATCGCCCCCTCCTTGATCCGCTGCGCCCCCGCCACCACAATCTCCCGCACAATTGGCTTCGGCTCAACGATTACCACCACCTTCACCCCGTCGGCCAACGGCTCATCAAAAATCCTCAGATTGACGAAAAGCCCCGTGGCGTAAAGGTTTCGAACATCTTCCTGAATGGCCATCGGCGAATACGGTTGCCCCACCGTCGTCCGCATGTTTGAGAGAATGACCGCTTTATCCACCGATTTGGCGCCAGCAAACTCAACATCAATCTCCTTCACCAGCGGCCCCTGCGAAGCAAAGGCTTCTGCCGCCGACGGAGGCTGAATCAAGGTCCGCCCTTCTTGAGCCCAGACTTCCCCTCCCCATCCCAGAACCCATCCTACAACGACTACAGCAAGCACCGGGTGGTGGGAGGATGCAAAAGTCTTCACAGAGAGCGAGTTAGCCAAATAACGAATCATGTGCAATGAGGCGGTTTCTACTCCTGATTGCGTCAAAAGTAGTCGACCGACCGCAAAGTGGGGAAACTCCGTGGCTTGGTCAAGCAGATTTCCAAAACCTTCTCCCTCCCCGGCCACGTCTTGGTGCCAAGCTCCGGCACTTCCCGACAATCCACCGATGGAGTGCCCTCAGCGCCTGCTGACCAGTAACCCGAGTGCCAGTCCGCAAACTCCGGCAGCCAACAGACCCAAATACGGCTCCCGCGAATAAAGCTTTTTCAACCCACTCGCGCCGCGATCCGCCACATCCACCACTGCATGAACCGCTCGCTTCAACGCTCGATTCCGATTACAGGCAAGCACCTCCGAAACCACCACTTCGGCGTCGGCAGAATACTGGGCATCAATTTCTTCACTGGGGAGAGGCTTCCGTGACATGACCTCTCGAGTTTACGGAAATTCCGGGCGTCGACAAATGCGAAATCAACGTTCGTTCAACGCGGCCCGTGAAACTGATCCAACGGTGCCCGGAACACCTCGAACACCAGGGGCTCCGGCTCACCCAGCCGCGCCACGGTCAGCTTGACCCGCGTGAACGCCCGGCCCCGCAGCCGCTGAAGTCCTTCGCTCGGCTCCAGATCGGCCACAATCGTGTCGCCAATCCTCAGAATCAGATCCCCCACCCGCAGCCCCGCCTGCTCCGCAGGACTCCCCGGCAAGATTTCCTGCAATCGAAATCCGCCTTCTTCCGCCAAAACCACCGCTCCGATCGCCCCCGGCTGATCCCGACCGATTTGCGCCCACAGCCCACAACTTGAGCTCGCCATCCAGAGAAGCAGCACCGTCCCGCAAAACGTCCGTAACGCCATCACCGCGCCCGTGAACCGCCCGGTGCCGGATTCCGCCCTCCCCCGGCTCCACCGTCCCCTGCACCGGCCGCAGCCTCCCCACCTTGCGCCTGGGACAACCGCGCCCGGCCCTCCTCGGGCCGCTGGACCGCGCCACCCACAAACTCGACTTTACCCGCCTCCGTCAGCCGCAATCCCGGAAATGAGGCTCCTTCCATCCGCTGATCCCGGCCCAGGATCCGGCCGTCCGGATCACAGGCCACATACCGGTAGGTCTTCGGCGCGTTCGACCACGACAGGTGAAACCCACCGGAGGCATCGAACATCGTCTTTGGCACTTCCCTCGCCACAATCGGGCCCAGATTCATCGTCGTATACACCAAATTGTTCCGCTCATCTTCAATCTGAAGATAGAGGTTGGGATTCATCGATTGATCCTGCAAAAACCGAATCAACGAATAGCTCCTTACCGAATCATCCGGCATCCGCCGGTCCACTGACCAAAACCGTTCCCCCCGTCCCACCGTAAACGTCAACGGTGAGGTCATCACCGGCAACTGGCCTGCCTGACGCACCACCGCCTGAATCCGATACTCCCCCGTCTCCCGAATCGCGTAATGGGGCGTGATATTCACCCGCAAGTTCGCCGATTCCCC
>CALFVM010000122.1 GCA_937928665.1 uncultured Candidatus Methylacidiphilales bacterium | reverse complement strand
CAGCCGACCCCCATCAAACGCCCCGCCACCGCTAATATGCAAGCCGAGGTCCACCATGCCGCTGCCCGGCGCGCCCTGGCCGAGGGCCAGCGGGACCAGGCCCTGCACGAACTACGCAAAGCCCAGGTCATCACCAAACGCATCCCGCGCATCTCCGACACCTGGACCGAACTCGGCCAACAGTATCACCGTGACGGCAACCTCCCCCTCGCCATCGAGTGCTACCAAAGTGCCACCAAGAGTAAGCCCGACTCCGCCGAGACCTGGTTCCTCCTTGCCGCCGCCTACCAGGAAGACGGCCAAACCCAACCCGCCTTCGACGCCTACGACGAAGTCGTCCAGCTCGATCCCCAACACGCCCGAGGCTGGTGCAACATGGGTGTTCTCTGCTTTGAAGTTGGCGACTACGAACAGGCCGTCTTCTGCTGCGAACAAGCCACCCTGGCCAAACCCGACTACGCCAAAGCCTGGGACAACCTCGGCGTCGCCCTCTCCGTCCTCGGCCGCCTCGAACCCGCTCGGCACGCCTTCGAACAAGCCGTCCAGCACCGGCCCGAACTCACCGAAACCTGGTTCCGGCTCGGCACCATCTACGCGGATGAAGGCAACCTCGACGCGGCCATTCACGCCCTCCGTCAATGCGTCCAACAAAACCCCGACCACTGGGAAGCTGCCACCTACCTCGGTAGTTGCCTTGTCAAGCGGGGCCAACTCGAAGAAGCCTACCAACTCCTCGACCGCGTCGCCGAGCACCAGCCCGAACTCGACCATCTCCACACCGTCCTCAACGACCTCGGCCTCGCCATCCGCCGTGCCGGTGATCCCCAGCGCGCCATCGAAGTCTTCCTCCGCGTCATCGAAAACGATCCCGGCCTCCCCGAAGTCTGGTTCAACCTCGGCGTTGCCATGGACAAAGCAGGCCAGGCCCAGGGCGCCCTCAAAAGCTTCCGCCAAGCCGTCAAACTCCAGCCCGATTTCACCATGGCCTGGAACAACCTCGGCACCCTCTACCTCGAACAAAATCTCCATGACGAAGCCGTCGAAGTCTTCGAAACCGTCACCCGCCTCGAACCCAACTACCCCAAAGGCTGGTTCAACCTCGGCTTCGCCCACGACAAACTCGGCCAAACCGACCGCGCCACCCAATGCTTCGCCCGCGCCCAAGAACTGGTATCCGCCCCTTGAACCCTCTCCCCTTTTTCCCCGCCCTCGCCCTTTCCCTCGCCCTCGCAACCACGCCGCCAACCCACGAAGATCTCAACACCGCCCTCGGCGCACCCCTCTTCGCCGACGAGAACCTTTGGGAGAACCAAGCCGACCACGTCGCCGCCCGGCTTGGCTGGCCCCGGGAAAGCCTCACCGACACTCAATCCAGCTTCCGCCTCTACCCCAAGCCCGACGCCCGTCTCTTCGGCACCCGTCCCTACTCCCTCGCCCTCTACGCCCTCGGCGGGCAACCCGACCGCCTCTCCCTGGTCTTTGCCAACAAAGGTGATTACGACCAAATCAAGCTCCTTGAATTGCGGGCCGCCCGCCTGACCGACGCCAGCCCGGCCGAACGCCGCGACATCGAACGCCAGCGCCGCGGCCTCCATAAAGAACTCGCCGACGCCATCGAAGCCGACGCCACCGCCATCCGCACCCGCCTGACCGACCTTCTCGGCAACCCCACCCGGGAGTCCATCGGCAGCTCCGCCGCCACCCGCGAACGCATCGAACGCTGGAACTGGGGCGACCACGCCTTCATCCTCTCCGTCCAGGACGGCGAATACGCCGCCCTCCGCATCCAGCCCACCGAAACCGCCGACGCCAAAGGCCGCCTCGAACGCACCAACCGCGTTGATCTCCTCCGCCGCACCGCCGATAACGTCGTCCGCCGACCCAACGGCGATGTCGTGATCAGCAACATTCCCATGGTCGATCAGGGACCCAAAGGCTACTGCGTCCCCGCCACCTGGGAACGCTACCTCCGCTACGTCGGGCTCCCCGCTGACATGTATCTCCTCGCCATGGCCGGCAACACCGCCGTCGGCGGCGGCAGCTCCACCGCCGCCGTCGCTGCAGCCGCCGAAGCCTTCATGCGCCGCGCCGGGCGGCGCACCGAGCGCCTCACCCCCTCCCTCGACCCCCGTGACATCTCCCGCACCATCGACCAGGGCCTCCCCATCATGTGGGCCATGTTCTCCCACGACGACCATTCCAACGCACTCACCGCACGGTCCCGTGCCCGCCGCAATGTCCAGGACTGGCCCGCCTACACCAAAGATCTCAACCCCCATCGCACCGCCGCCCGCACCTTCAAACCCGACCGCGAGCGCGGCCACGTCTGCATGATCATCGGTTACAACGCCGCCACCCAGGAACTCGCCATCTCCGATTCCTGGGGTGCCGCCTTCGAAGAACGCTGGATCACCGTCGAAGAAGCCAAAGCCATCTCCCAGGGCGACCTCCGGATCGTCCGTTGACCGCCGTGGAACCCACCAATTCCTTCGCTGGTCGGCACGACGACTACGCCTTCTTCATGGCCCATACCGACGAACCCGCCCAATGCCGGGACGCACTTCTCCGCGCCCTCAGCCACCTCCCGCCCGGCCCCATCCGATGGCTCGACTTCGGCTGCGGTGGCGGTGAGTTCCTCGCAAGCACCCTCCCTTCCACCCAGTGGCACCCCTCCGACATCACCCTCCACCTCGTTGACGTCGACACCGTGGCCCTCCAGTCCGCTGTTCCACGCCTGGCCCCGCACGCCGCTTCCATCGCCGACACCGCCACCATCCCGGCGGCAGCCCCCTTCCAGATCGTCACCTCCAATCATGCCCTCTACTATCCGGACGACTTAGCCGGGACACTCTCCTCTCTCATCGCCCTCGTCGCGGAAGGCGGAACCGCCGTCTGGACCCTCGGCGGCCGGGAGAACCAGCTCTGCCGTCTTTGGCTCGAACTCTTCCAATACGCGGGCGAGCCCCTCCCCTTTTTCCTGGCCGAAGATGTCGCCCAATGGTTGGCCCGCTCAGGCCTGACTTACCGCACCGAGGTCGTCCCCTCCACCCTCCGCTTCCCCGACACCGCTGAGAACCGCGACCGAATCGCCCGCTTCCTCTTCGGCCCAAGACTCGACCGGTTCGGCCTTGAGCCCGTCCGGGACACCCTCAGTGCCTGGCGGCTCGGTGCGGAAATTATTATGGAAAACCGGGACCAATGCTTTGTCCTGGCCCGGTGAAACCCGACATCAGTTTTTTGTCCCCGTAATAAAACGCTCGTACATCACCGCCACCTGCGCCCGCCGATCCACCCCCAGC
>CALFVM010000121.1 GCA_937928665.1 uncultured Candidatus Methylacidiphilales bacterium | reverse complement strand
CCACCTATACCACCAATGGCTCCACTGACATGGAGTTCCTCTTCGGCTCCGCCTCCCCGACCGACGCGGCCCTGGATGCTAATGATGATAACCCGCCCACCACCATGGCGGCGTTCCGCTTCACCAACCTCAGCCTGACCGGCAACCCGACCATCACCACGGTCAACGGTCCCCCTCACCTCGCCCTTATCGCCGAAAACAACCTCACCTTCGCCCCGGCCACCTACACCTTCACCGGCCTGGACACCCTCCTCTTCGGCGCGGGCAACTCAATCACCGTTCCTGCCGGCGTTGTCTTCAACAACCCCGGACTGGAACTCGGTTTCTACGCACGAAACTCCGGATCGGACATTATCTTCCTCGGCACCGCCACAACGGATACCCTTGATCTCCTTGCCGCTAACGACCTCACCTTCGGGCCGGGAGCCTCCTTCACCGGCCTCGGATTCAACGGCGACGTTCTCGGCAATATCACCATCAACCCATCCACCATCAACGCATCCTCGTTCATCGACCTGATCGCCAACGACTCGATTGTCATTGATCCAGCCGCGACGCTCACCACTTCCTTTGCCTTCTTCGAGGCGGGCAACCAGATCACCCTCAACGGCACCTCCCTCGTGACGACCGGTTTCGCGGATCTGACATCCAACACCCTCAACCTGACCGGCACCTTCTCCGGTCCCCTTGCCCTCTATGCCCAAATGGGCGGTGTCAACGGCTTACCGATCCTCTCGGACCTTCGCAGCCTCACCACCGTCAGCGGCGGGTCGGTCAACGTCACCAGCATCGCATCTGCCGCTCCGCTCGGAACAACCTGGTCTGTTTCCGGCGAACTTATCTCCAGCGCAGGGATCAACGCTCCCAACGTGGACATCCAGGCCGACGGCATCGACTTCGGCACCGGTCCATTTCAATCCAAGAATGTCGTTTTGTTCGGACTTAGTTCCCCTCTAGGTCTCCAGGGCAGCGGCTCCATCACTGCGGGTGACATCGTCGGCCTATCCTTACCTGTCATCTCTGGCCTGGGCAACATCACCGCCACGAGCATCTTTGCCGGTTCTGTCGTGGCCAATAACGGTGTCATCAACGTGACCAACAACCTTACCAGTGTGAACCTCAACGCCGGAGACGACGTCACCGTTGGCGGCAACCTCACCGTCAGTGGAGCCATCACCGTGACCGGCACCAGCATCGTTTCGGCCAACCAAATGTTTCTTAGCACCATTCAAACCAGCAACCTCGCCGATGACGTCACCTACCAAGCGGCAACCGCGATCACGCTGACCAGCTTCGGCGGACCAGGAACCCTCACCCTCAACGCCCCCACCCTCAACCTCAACAGTAACTTCACCAGTTCCGCCATCTTGGACGTCGTCGGTCCCTCAGTCAGTATCCTCAACGTCAGCGGCACCCTCGATTTGGATAACACCATCGCTGATTTCTCGCCCTACACGCTCAATGTGGGGGGAAACATCTTCACCAGCTCAACCAATAGCCTGATTGCCAGCTTCATCCAGTCCGGCGGCAACGTCACCCTCGATCAACTCAACCGAGCCCAAGGCAACACCTCCATCAATGCCACCAGCGGATCTTTCTACCTCGCAGCTGCCAACTTCAATGGGACCGCTCTTTTGCCCAATGCAGCCAATCTCACCGTGTTCACACAAAATGCCCCGTTGGGCAGCTTTGGAAACCTCCTCTTCCAGGGACTTGACGTAGCCACAGGCACTGCGGGCAACGGTGGCACGTTTAATCTGAATTCCGACACCGTTAACACGGTGGCACCGGCGTTTGGCTTCCTCAGCGTCAATGCCCGGGGCGGAAATAGCGCAGACGGAAACGGCGGTGATGCCGGTGCCATCAATTTCTCCAGCCCCGACGACATCACGTTCAACACCACGGTCTCCCTCTCCGCCCAGGGCGGCTCGGGTGGCGGCACTTCCGGTGATGGAGGCAATGGCGGCAGCATCACCATCGGCTCCGCCGACACATTCTCCACTGCAGGCCTGTTTTTCTTGGTGGACACCACGGGCGGTCCCGGCGCAGGTAGCAGTGGGGACGGGGGGAACATCACCGTTTCAGCCCAGGACGGGGTCAACATCGGGCCGAACGCTAACTTTTACGCCAGCAGCTTCAACGCCGCAACCGGTCTCGGAGGGTACGGCGGCAATATCTCCATCAACAGTGCCGACGGCCCGGTTAGCATTGGCAACTCCTCCAACATCCACTCTTTTGGCGGGGAAGCCCTAACCGGAGCCCTGGGCGGCGGCGATGGTGGCAACATCACGTTACTTTCCGACGGTAATCTCCTCCTTGGATCCAACGTCGAGGTGGCAACCCGGGGCGGCGGTTCGACCACCGGGGGAACTTTCAGCGGCGACGCGGGCAACATTACCATTGAATCCTTCAACGGGACCATCGATGTTGGCTCTCTATCAACAATCCGAGCCAGCAGCAGAAACGGAGCCACCGGCGGCGCGGCTGGCGTTGTGACGATTTCCAGTTTGGGCAACATCACCTTTGGCCCAAGCACTGATGTCACCGCCAATTCGGGCAGCTCAACCGACAACCTTGCGATCGGAAAAGTTGGAGGCACCATCAACATCGTTTCGACCGCAGGGGATATCCTTTTCACCAACTCCAGCCAAATCGCGGCATACGGGGGTTTCAGCCCCAATGGCATGGGAGGGGACGGCGGCTCCATCAACATCACGGCAAACGCCGGCGTCATTCAGTTAACTGCCGACGAATTCATTGTCGCGGCTAACGGGAATTCGTCCACTCCGGCTCTAGCCGGCGCAGGCGGATCGGTGAACCTCTCGGCCCAAGAAGTCAAAATTGGCACCTCTGTAGGTGCTTATATCGCCACCCATTCAGTTACTCCCACTCCTGTGGCCTCCACCGGAGGCACCATCAACATCAATGCCCTTCGTGCGACCGGCCAAGCCGTCTCCATCTCCAACAGCAGCCAGCTCCTCGCTCTGGCGGCCACTGCCGGTGCTAATGGCGGTCAGATCACGGTGACGTCTGCTGGCGGGGATATCGACATCACCAATTCTACGCTTCAGGCCTCCGGCGGTGCCACCGTCAAGTCTCTTGTCGAGGTCAAGAACATCGGGCCGAACGGCGTCATCAACCTGACCAACTCCAACCTTTCCGCCGATATTCTCAAAGTCGGAGCTCTTGGTCCCAATGGTGCCGTCCTCATCAACGGCGGAACTTTCAACGCCACCGACACCCTCAAAATCTATGGGGGCAGTGCCACCAACGGCGTTACCTTCACCGCCACCACCAGCCTGGACGGGGCCGGTGCCAAACATCTCGCCGGCCACACCGTCCGGATCAATGACGGCGTTCTTGTCAACGTGACCGGCCCAGCCGTCAATGTCTACACTTCCAACCCCGAATACACCGGCTTTGGCGGGAACGGTGTCACAACCGGAACCTTTACAGGTTCCGGTGCCAATCTACCCCAAGCTCTGGTCAGTGCTCCACCCTTCTAGTCCAACGTCGCCTCTATACCAGCCACACTTCTCATCCTCCCTTGCCCCACCCCGTAGAGGCGGTCTATGACGGCCACACGACCAGTCCTGATGTTGCCTTGGCCTACACGTCGTTCTGGCCCCCCACTCACGAGCGTCACTTAACCGCACGTCGGCAGTGCCAAACCACGTTGGGTCGGCCCCGGGCTGTATCAGCTAACCCGGAACCCCACCCAAAACCGCCCGTATCGGGAAGCAGTGGCTATTCTTCCGCAGCCACGTCTTCCTCTGCTCCAACCTCCTCCGGCCCCTTGGCGCGTTCCCGCTTCAGATTAAACTCAATCAACCGGAACGCCTCCGGCTTAAACTCAGCTTTTCCGAAAGATGGTGACGTGACCGCGGCCCGGTCCCGGGTCATCCGATCCAGCTTCACCACGACGACGCCTTCATGCGGGAGCCCGATTCGAACCATACTTTCTTCCTCTTTGATTCCCTCTGGCGAGGCGCCGGCCATTTCCACCCGGTCAAGCCGTTCCAAAGGAATCGTCAGGGGGGCAAACGCACTGGTCAGATGAAGCTGGCCATCGGCAATTTTTTGAATCGTGCCTGAAACCTTGTCCCGGTTAACCAAACTGATCGCATCCTGCTCCGGCCCGGCCCCGTCGGCAGTCCCCGCATCATCCATCCGACCGTCCCACTCGGCCACCTGCAGGCGGGAAATGATCATCGATCCCTGCCCTTGCGCGTAAAAAGCCAGCCCACCACCCGTCCCGGCAAACTCACCCGGATCGCGCCACTGTTTGACCATGACGCCATCGAGCAGAAGTGCCACCGTCTTCTGTTCCTTGCTGATCCGGAGCCCCACCTTCGCCTTGTTCCGACGGGAAAGCTCATCCACCTGGGTCTGGCCCAGGTTGTTCTGTCCGCCCCGGTTTGAACTGCGGTTTAGATAGATGTAACCCGCATTCATTTGGAGCAGATAACAGTTCGAGCTGTAACTCTCAATGTTCGGCGCATAGAGGCTGATGAGCAAGCCCAGGTTCCCCATCCAGCTCAGCTCGAAATCAATCTTGGCCTGATCGGGCAGCTTCATGTCACGACCGATCAAACCCGGTCGCGAACTGACTAACGTGCCATCCCGGAACCGCCAGCCACGCCCCTGTCCACCCCGGCCCGTCGTCCACTCCTCCATGCTGACAGGCCCCTCGTAAAGCAGATTGCCGGTCCGAACCGGACGGAAAGAAACGACATGCTTGCGCGGGACTGTCAGGGTCCCCGCAAACCACGTGTTCAACACCAGGTTATCCTTGTCCAGGGAGATGACTTCGCCCGGAATTTCATTTCCATTGGCCAGCCGCACCATGAACCCATCCTTACCCTTGCCCCTTCCCGCATTCGGATCCAAGGTGATCCGGGCGAGGTTACGGGGAGAAAATTGAATTGCGGTTTTGGCCTCGGGATGCGCCCATTGAACCGTTCCATCCGCCTCAATCCCGGTCAGTCGGCCGCGAAGTTTGTCTCCGTTGAGGAACTCAAGTGCCTCCTCGACCCGCGCCGAGACAACAGCCGGAGCCGGTTTTTCCTCCGCAGACTCCGTGCCAGCCTCGGGCGGCCTCAGCTCCTGGGCAGGAACCCGAATCTCCGCAAAGGCTCCGGCCCCTGCAGCCACCACGGCCAAAGCAGCCGCCCCCATCATCATCGCATCGCGCATGGTCACCTTTCGTAAATCGGCAAAAACCGGTAGTTCAACGCCAAGGAAAGCAAACACGCTGAAGTCGTAAACGACGAGCCAAAGTTTCCCGGCCAACTCCCGTCGGGATTCTGGGTCTCGCGCAGCAACCGGACATTGACCCGGTTCCACTCGTTCCATGCCTGATCCGAGACCCGGAACCATGCTTGGGCCGCGTAATAAAGGAAATAATGAAAATAAGTTTCCGATTCCGGTGGTGCCCGGCGCAAAAAACGAAGGGCCCGGGTGTAGGGCGGCGTGTTGGCTTTCCCGGTCAGGTCGAGGCAAAGCATGGCGATGGCGGTGCGCGCTTGGTTCGGACCGGAAGCGTTCATATAGCCGATCCCGCCATCCGCCGTCTGACAACTGAGAATAAACTCCATGCCTTTGGTGATCACTTCGTCCGGCACCGCCACACCCGCGTTCCGGGCTCCGATCAACGCGACAATCTGGCAACCGGTGACCGTTGTATCAGCATCAAACGACTCCGGGTTGTAGCGCCAAGCACCACTCCCATTCCGTTTCTGCGCGGCCACAATCAAGTCCACCGCACGTTTAAGAGCCGGACCGAGCCCGGGGATCTCCACCGTCCCGTACACCTCAGAGAGTGCCAAAGTCGCAAACCCGTGATTGTACATGCTCTGCCCGATGTAGCCGGTTTCCGGGTTGGCCTGCTTGAGCAAAAACTCGACAGAGCGTCGCATGTTGGCGGCGTATGGACCGAACTCCGGATCGTCGCCTCGGGCCAGCATCGCCATCAATGCCATCGCCACCACTCCGGGCTGACCCCCGTAACCTCCGTCACCGGACCACGTCCCGTCCGTGCCCTGCGTGGAGATCAGGTAGCGCAACCCCCGCTCATACATTTCATCCACCTCGCCCGGCACCTCGCGCCCCACCTCCGGAGCCCGGATCTGCGCGTAGCCGACGGCGGACACCCACCAGCATCCTGCCGCCACTAGCAACCAGAGCCAGAGCTTCACCGCTCCTCCCCGGAGGCACCTTGGAAAAATCCTTCCAACGCCTCCCGATATTCCGGCGGCCAATCGGTCGAACTCCCGCCCGCTGTCCGGTCTCCGCCTCGAAAACCCGTGGGAACCTCTCCCGTCTTTCCTCCGCCGTCTGCGCCTTCCACCGCGCTTTCCTGCTGGGACGCATTCCCTCCGTCCGACGACCCGGACGGTCCCCCACCCATCATCGCCATCATCATTGCCCCCGCGCCCGCGCTACCCATACCCGGGTTCATCAATAGCTGGGTCAGCAACTCAACCGCCGCCGCCTGGGCTCCCGTCGTCTTTTCACCCAAATCCCCCTGCCTCAGGCCCTCGGCCGCATCGCCCATTGCCTCGCCAATCGCACCCGCCATGGGGGCAACCTGCGGGGGAAGTTTCCCGGCCAGCTCCTCCAGCTTCTGACGCATCTCCTCCTGCCGCTTACCAATTGCGTCAGCTCGTTGCTGCCGGGCCGTCCCGTCCTTCAATCCCTCATCGGCCGCCCGTGTTTCCTGCTGTGCACTGGCCTGCCGCTGACGCAAGCGCGCCAATTCCAACATCAACTCCATCATCTCCGGCGACATGCTGC
>CALFVM010000120.1 GCA_937928665.1 uncultured Candidatus Methylacidiphilales bacterium | reverse complement strand
CCCGCGTCAATTTGGGCCGGAACCGCGTGAAGGCGATCCGGCGTGAGGGGTCCATTCCCGCCGTTCTCTACGGAGGTTCTCGGACACATGCCCTTGAGGTGAAGGGGACTGAACTGATTGCGGCCCTTCACGGAGCCGAATCGGAACACATTCTGGTCAACTTGGAGATCGAGGGCGAGTCGGGCGGGACGAAGCATCTGGCGGTGATCCAGCATGTGCAGATTGATCCGCTTAAGGACAAGATTCTTCACCTTGACCTGCATGAGTTGGACGAGAACAAGCCGATGCACGCTGAGGTTCCTATTCACGAGTTTGGAGAATGTATCGGGGTGAAAAACGGGGGAATCCTCGATCACTTGGTTCGGGCGATCCGGGTGGAATGTTTGCCGAAAGATTTGCCGGAGGTCATCCGGGTGGACGTGTCGGGCCTGGGCGTGGGTGATTCCATCCATGTCAAAGACCTTCCGCTGCCTGCCGGGGTCACCGCCATGCATGAGCCGGAATTGACGATTATGATCGTGCATGAGCCAAAGGTGAGTGAGGCGGCGGCCGTCGAGGCAGCAACCCAACCTGAGGTGATTACCGCCAAGAAGGACGAGGGCACGGACAAGAAGTAGTCCGGGCCCGAAGCCATGGCTTGTTCCCTGGTGGTTGGCTTGGGTAATCCCGGGCCGGAATATCGGAGGACGCGGCACAATTTTGGATTTTTGGTTTTGGAACGGTGGGCGGAGCGGGACGGGCTTTCCTGGAAGAAAGCCAGTTTTGCCGATGCCCAGATTTGTGAGGCTGGAGACGGGACCCGGTTGGTCCTGCCCCAGAGTTTCATGAATCGCTCCGGACCGGTCGTTCAGGCCTGCCTTCATTGGTGGAAACTGGACGTTTCTGAGCTGGTGGTCCTAGTGGACGAAATCCAGTTGCCCCTCGGGCGGCTGCGTCTGCGGGCTGAAGGTTCGGACGGCGGCCACAACGGGCTCGCCTCGGTGGAGTCCGCTCTGGGCACCCGTCGCTACGCGCGATTGCGCGGGGGGGTGGGCAGGCCGGGGCAAGCCTCCGGGGACATGGTTGGCCATGTGCTCGGACGCTTTTCCGAGGACGAATGGCCGGAGCTTGAAAAGGCTCTGGACCGGGCCCGGGAAGTGGTTGAGATTGCCCGAAGAGAGGGGATCGCGGCCGCAATGACTTTTGGAAACAGACCATTATGACGCATACCTACGACGCATTGTTGATCCTGGACATCCAGGGCAAGGAGGAAGGGGTCAAAGAGGCCCTCGACGGCATCAAAGCCCAGATTGAGGGCCTTGGCGGCCACATCAAGACGACCCAGCGAATGGACCGGCGCAAGTTTGAGCGGACCGCCGGCAAGCTGGATTCTGGATACTACCTGGGAGTCACCTTCGAGCTTGATCCCAAACATCTCGACGCCCTGAAAAAAGCCTTTACGCTCGACGAGAAAATCTACCGGCAGTTTTACCTCCGGGTGGAGAAACCCGCCCCGGTCACCGCCTGATCCGCCCCCGCATCCAAGGAGTTCCCCTCATGGCCAGTCTGAACCGCGTTTTTCTGATCGGTAACCTGACGAAGGACCCTGACATCCGGCACACGCCCAAGGGCACGGCCGTGGGCGATCTCGGGCTGGCCATCAACAGCACCTACCGAACCACCGAAGGCGTGGAAAAAGAAGAGGTGGTTTACGTCGACCTCGTGGTTTGGGGACGCCAAGCGGAGACTTGCAAGGAATACCTGAGCAAAGGGTCACCCATCTTCGTGGAAGGACGCCTCCAACTCGATCAGTGGGAGAGCAACGGCGAGAAAAAAAGCCGCTTGCGCGTGCGCGCTGAACGAATCCAATTTCTTGGTCGCCCCGGTGGCAGTGGCGGAGGCGGTCGTTCATCCGGTGGGTACGACCGGGAGTCCTCCCGTGCGTCGGCCCCGCCTCCATCCCGTGACGCGGATGAACCCGCGCCATCGGATGATGATGTGCCTTTTTAGTCTGAACCCCAATCTTAGCCCTTAATCAAAAAGAAAACCCTTTATGCCTGTTGAAGTCATCCTGAAAAAACCGATTGCTGGACTCGGTGCTGAATCCGATATTGTGAAGGTCAAGCCGGGCTTCGCCCGGAACTATCTCCTGCCGCGTGATCTCGCCGTGCCGGCCACCCGCGCCTCCAAGAAACAAGTGGAATCCTTGCAACGCCTCCGAGCCGAACGGGAAGCTGCCGAACTCAACGCCGCCCAGGAACTGGCCGGACGCTTGAATAAGGTCACTCTCACGTTCCAAATGCAGACGGCAGAAGGTGGCGGACACAAGATTTTCGGATCGGTCACGGCCGCAGACATCATTGAGCGTTTGGCGGGCAGCGGAATTGAACTGGACAAAAAACACATCGAACTGGGGCGTCCGTTGAAGGAGCTGGGTGAGCATTCCATTTCGGTTCATCTGCCCCAAGGTGTTCAGGCCAAGTTCTCCGTCGTGCTGACCAATCCCCAGGCTGCTGCGGTCCAAGAGGAGGCTGAGGAGTCGGCTGGCAGGAAGAAGAAGGGTCCGGCCCGGGGCAGCAAAGCCAAGACAGAGTAAGCAGGCACCCGGCTCTCCGGCGCAAGGTTGCAGTGTTCGCGCCTTTTCGGAAGTGGGATGGTGTGGCCAGACTCAGCCCCGGGGGAGCTTCCTGGCTTGATCGGTGGAGTTGCGTCCTGAGTAGGGCACCTCAGACAGTCGATGAAATCCGGCTGAAACGGGGCAGCCCCACTGACTAATTGCAGGCGTCCAAATCGGACGAAAAAATCCTCAAAACTCGCGTTGTCATCGGTGCCGGTGTCGCTTACTGTTCGGCGATTAGAGATGATCTCGAATGCGTTTCGCTTTTTAATTGGGGCCGTTTGTTTGGTGACGGTTCCTGGGGTGCAGGCGGCCCCCCGCACCACGAACCTCTGGTGGTTGCCGGAGAACATTTCCGTTCATGGGGAACAGATTGACCACATCTTTTATATCATTTTCTGGATGTGCCTGGCGGTTTTTGTTGGCACCCAGATCGCCATGATCTGGTTCCTGATCAAGTATCGTCGGAAACCAGGCTCCCAGTCGGTTTACTCCCACGGGAACAACACCTTGGAGGTGATTTGGACCGCCACCCCGCTCCTTATTTTTCTTCTGCTCGGTGCCTACGGTCAAAAGGTTTGGTATGAGATGCGCCAGGGTGGGGTTCCCGAAGGTGCCTTGGTGGTTGACATTGTCGCCGAGCAGTTCGGGTTCCACTTTCGCTATGCGGGACCCGACGGCGTCTTTGGGCAGACGGATAGGGCACTGATGGACGGGGGCAACCCGTTTGGAATCCTGCCGGACGATCCTGCGGGTGCTGATGACATCAAAGTGTATAACGAAATGGTTGTTCCGATCGGACGGCCTGTGCAGATGATTCTTCGCTCACGGGATGTGATTCACTCCTACTATGTGCCTGCCTTGCGTCTCTATCAGGACATGGTTCCGGGCAAAGAGATTGACTGGGTTTGGTTCAACACATTGAAGGGGGCAAATTTGCAAATCGCCTGCAATCAACTGTGTGGTTCCGGGCATTACAAAATGTTTGCCGCTCTCCGGGTGGTTTCGGATGAAGCCTTTGACAAGTTCCTGAAGGAGCGAGGTGCTCCCGCGACGAAGACCGCCTCGGAAGCGGGTGAGAACGTGGCGGCTCTGAAGGGAGCTGACACCGGCGACACTCTTTGATTCATTGACTTATCTCTGCCTATGTCCGCTACAGCCCATGCTGCTCCCGCCCACGACTCCGACGCGCACGGAGCCCACCAGGAACTGAGTTTTTTCCGCAAATACATTTGGTCGCTCGATCACAAAACGATTGCGCTTCAGTACTTTTTCACTGCCCTGGCCTTTCTCTTTGTCGGCGGCCTGCTGGCCTTGGGCGTCCGTTGGCAGATTGGTTTTCCGGATGTGCCCTTGCCCGTGTTGAGCTGGTTCCTGCCGGTGACCGTTGTGTCGGAAGACGGTTTCTTTGATCCGAAATTTTACAACGCGATGGTCACTATGCACGCCACCGTCATGGTGTTCCTGGTGATCATGCCCATGTTGATCGGGGTCTTTGGGAATTACCTGATTCCGCTGAAAATCGGTGCGGGGGACATGGCGTTTCCTTTTTTCAACGCCCTCTCATACTGGCTCTTTCTCCCTTCCGGTCTTATCTTGATCGCCTCATTTTTTGTGGAAGGAGGCGCGGCCAACTCCGGCTGGACCGCTTACGCCCCGCTTTCATCTGTTGCGCCCTACAATCAGGCCCAAATCGGCCAGAGTCTCTGGTGCATCGGTATTTTTATCAACGGGCTGGCCTCGGTAGCCGGTGCCTTCAACTACATCACGACCATCGTGAATATGCGGGCACCCGGCATGAGTTTGATGCGGATGCCCCTGGCGGTCTGGTCGCTCTTCCTCACCTCGTTTCTGTTGCTCCTGGCGGTGCCGGTTCTTTCGGCGGCTGCTGCCATGCTCTTTTTTGATCTGAACTTTGGCACGGCATTTTTTGACGCCACCCGGGGCGGGCAGCCTCTGCTTTGGCAGCATCTGTTTTGGTTTTTCGGCCACCCGGAGGTTTACATCATGATCCTGCCCGCTATGGGGCTGGTGTCGGAGATTCTTCCGGTCTTTGCCCGGAAACCCATCTACGGATACAAGGCGATGGTGTATGCCATGGCCGCGATTGGCTTTCTCGGTTTCATCGTCTGGGGCCATCACCTGTTTGTCAGCGGGATGAGCCCCTGGTTTTCGTTCGCCTTCTCGATGACCACGATGCTGATCGCGGTGCCGTCGGCCATCAAGACGTTCAACTGGCTCGGCACGATTCACGGGGGTTCAATCCAGTTCAACACGCCCATGTGTTTTGCGCTGGCTTTTGTCTCCCTCTTCGTGATCGGGGGATTGAGCGGGATCTTTCTGGCATCGACCCCCGTGGATGTGTTTCTGCATCACACCTATTTTGTGGTGGCCCACATCCATTATGTTCTCTTCGGCGGAAGTCTGTTCGCCTTTTTTGCCGCGACCTATTTCTGGTTTCCCAAGATGTTCGGGCGGAAGATGAACGAGACCCTGGGAATGGTTCACTTCGGGCTGACCTTTTTCTTTTTCAACATCACCTTCTTTCCGATGCATAATCTTGGGTTGGCCGGGATGATGCGCCGGATTGCGGATCCGACGGTTTACGATCACCTGCGCTCGGTCCAGCCGATCAATGAGGTGATTACGTTCGCGGCCATCGGGCTTGGTTTGGCCCAGTTTGTTTTCGTTTGGAACCTCTTCTCCAGCATGTTCAGAGGAGAAAAGGCCGGAAGGAACCCGTGGCGGGCAACCACTCTGGAATGGACGGTTCCGTCGCCTCCGGGCCACGGGAATTTTGAGAAAACGCCGGTGGTTTACAACGGTCCCTACGAATACAGCGTGCCGGGCATGGATCAGGATTATCTGCCGCAGGATCAGCCTCCTCCGGCTGCGGCAAAAGCGGCACTGGCCAAGGCACATTGACCTGGTTCGGTCGGTTTCTTCCTGGGACGGGCTGGACCCACAACGCCCGGGTCTTGGGTCTGGTGCCTGTGTGGGGAGACCTTTGAATTGAAGGGGTAGTTGATCGTGGGAACCATTCCTTGATGGAGCGGGCCCAAGCGCGGATGCATTTTGGGTGGAGGATGGGGCAAGGGAGGAGCTGGAGGCGGATACGAACATCGTTCACGGGGCAATTGCACGGGAGGTGCGCGTGGCGGTTCACTTCGGCTTGATCGGCGGTCGTCGTTGGGAACGGATCGGCCCGAAGGTAATCGAGCATTCCGAAGGATTCTCCTTTCGGCCCAGGCCCGGGGACGCAACGGCGGGGTTCACAATGGTTAGGCGGCTCTCATTCACCATGTTTCGAACGCCGATGGGTAAGTGTTCGTGAAAAAGCCGAGCCCTCGCCGCTGATTGAGTTGCCGGTCAATGGTGCCCTCCGGATCACCCTTCTGCCTGACGACTGGCTGTGGCCGCCCCGGCTCATCGTGTTCGCAGCGGAGCCTGGGGCAATGTTCCTGGAGTGGGCGGAGGGTGCCGGAGGGAGTGCGTAGGAGATTGCGATTCGGGACCGACCGTGGTTTGCGGCCGTATCTATCGTGCCTGCGGAGGGTCAGGGTGTGGAAGGCAGGCGTG
>CALFVM010000119.1 GCA_937928665.1 uncultured Candidatus Methylacidiphilales bacterium | reverse complement strand
TTTGATTGGAATCGGGTTCAAATTGGCAGCGGTGCCGTTTCATGCGTGGGCTCCAGATGTCTATCAGGGCGCTCCAACACCGGTAACGGCTTTTCTGGCCACGAGTTCGAAAGCGGCGGCAGTGCTGGTTCTGATCCGACTGTTCACAGAGGCAGGTGCGATTTTTCGGGATGATCGGCTCCTGCCGGTTTTTGGTCCCATTTTCGCGATCCTGGCGATTGGATCGATGGTGGTGGGAAGTTTGGCGGCCTTGCCGCAGCGTAATCTGAAGCGTTTGCTTGGCTATTCGAGCATTGGTCACGCGGGTTTCATCCTCGTCGGATTCGCCTGCTACTCAGACACGGGGAACGCGGCTGTGCTGCTTTATTTGGGCGTTTACATTTTGAGTGCCCTGCTAGCATTTTTCGTGATCGCGCAATTATCCGAAGGCCTGGGTGGCGATGACATCCAGAACTATGCGGGGTTGGCCCGGAGGTCTCCCCTGCTGGCTTTTGGTCTGGCAGTCGCCTTCGTTTCGATGGCCGGGCTTCCCCCATTGGCAGGTTTTCTGGGCAAGCTCGGCATTCTTGGTGCGGCCTGGCAGGCGCGGGATTATGTGCTGTTTGCCGTTGTCGTGTTCAGCGCAGTGGCCGCCCTTTATTACTATTTGAACATCGTCCGGGCCATGTATTGGCAGGACGGGCCGAGTCAGGCCGAGCCGGTTGTCGTGAATGGGGCATTCAAGGCGGGGGTGATTGTGCTCGTGATCCTGGTTATCGGATTTGGATTTTACCCGCTCCCCCTGAGCGATGCGGTGGAACAGGCGGTTCCCGGAAGCAGGGGCGGTGCGGTTTTAGCGGAGACCTTGGGGCGTTAAGACCCGAGTTGGACAGGCGTGAACTGTCTTGCCCCCGGGAATTGAGCCGGACAGGTTGTCTCTTCGCGGAAATGGCATGAAGCGGAAACGGAGAGAACGTTGGGTGGTCAAGTTGGGAAGCGGCCTTTTGACGCGGGAGGGAGGCATCCACCTGACCCAGCTTCAAGGGATCGTTGCTCAGGTTGCCACCCTGGTCGAGCAGGGCATGGAGGTGATCCTGGTCTCGTCCGGGGCCGTGAGTGCCGGAATGTCCGCTCTGAAATTAGCCGTGCGCCCGACAGAGCGGGAAGCGTTACAGGCGTGTGCGAGCATCGGGCAACCGCTGCTGATGAATGCGTATGAGCGGGCATTTGCTGCCCGGGGGCTGGTGACCGCGCAGATTCTCATCACGTATTGGGATTTGGACAGCCGTGCCCTCTACGCCAATGCGCAGAGGACAGTGGAGCATCTGCTGGGTTTGGGACGATGCGTGCCGGTGTTCAATGAGAACGATGCACTAGCCTTTGAGGAAATCGAGATGCTCAATCGATTTGGTGACAACGACCGGCTCTCCGCGCATATCGCGATTCTCGCGGGCGCGACGCAACTGGTGATTCTTTCCACGATCGATGGATTGCGGACCAAGCCGGATGGAACCGGCAGCCTGATTCGGCAGGTGGCGCAGGTGGACAAGAAGATCGAGAGCTATGCCGGTTCAACCCGAAGCCAGCGTTCGGTCGGCGGGATGATTTCCAAATTGGAAACGGCGAAGATGATGTTAGCTGAAGGCATTCCGATGGTGATTGCGGATGGACGCGATCCGGAGATTTTATTGAAGCTGGCGCAGGGGCGACGCGAGGGAACCCGGTTTGAGAACGCAAAGGACGGATGATGAGTGGCGTCAGGGAAACGATTGAAGCCATGGGGCCACCGGCAAGGACGGCAGCACGGTTTCTGGCTAGGGCATCGACGGCGGCGAAAAATGCTTTGCTGGAGGCCATCGCGGATGCTTTAGACGGAGCGCGGGGGTCGATTGCGGAGGCGAATCGGATCGATGTGGAACGGGGCCGGGAAAACGGACTTTCAGCCGCACTTCTTGACCGGTTGACCCTGACACCGCAGCGGGTGGATTCGATGATTGGCGGCGTGCGGGACGTGATCGCCCTGCCCGACCCGGTGGGTGAATTGCTCAAAGCGTGGACGTTACCGAATGGACTGGACTTGCAGAAGGTCCGCGTGCCGCTGGGTGTGATCGGGATTATTTACGAATCCCGCCCGAACGTGACCATTGATGCCAGTATTCTCTGCCTTAAAACGGGCAATGCCACCATCCTGAGAGGAGGAAGCGAGGCGATCGAGTCAAACCGGGCTTTGGTGGCGGCCGTGTCATCGGCCTGTCGAGCGATGGGCGCACCCGAGGCCATCGTCTCACTCGTGCCCACGACCGACCGTGAGGCCATTCCCGCCTTGTGCGGGATGGACCGCTTTATTGATCTGATGATCCCTCGCGGTGGGCACGGACTGATCGAGACGGTGGTCCAGCATGCCCGTATGCCGGTCATCAAGCATTACCATGGTGTCTGCCAGGTTTACGTCCATGCATCAGCCGATCCGGAGATGGCCGAGGCCATTACCGTCAATGCCAAGTGTCAGCGGCCCGGCGTGTGCAACGCGGCTGAGACCCTTTTGGTGGATCGTGCGATTGCTCCCACCCTGCTGCCACGTCTGGCGCGGGTTCTCATGGAGAACGGTGTGGAGCTGCGGGGGGATGAGGAGGTTGCCGGCCTTATCGGAATGCCTCTGGCTCGCCCGGAAAATTGGTCGACCGAGTATTTGGACCTCGTGATGGCCGTAAGGATCGTGGCAGGATTGGACGAAGCGATTGACCATATTGAGACGTTCGGATCCCACCATTCCGACACAATTATCGCTTCGGACCCGCAGGCAGCGGAGCGGTTTCTGGCGGAGGTTGATTCTGCGGCCGTTTATTGGAACGCATCCACTAGGTTCACGGATGGGGCGCAATTCGGATTTGGTGCTGAAATTGGAATCAGCACGGACAAGATCCACGCCAGGGGTCCGATGGCGTTGGAAGAATTGACCTCCTACAAGTATATCGCCCGCGGAACCGGACACATTCGCAAGTAGCGGGGCGATGCGGTCATTTCCACGATCTTGCTAAATCTTGCAGCACCGCCATTTTCCCGCAGCCAAAGAATGAATCCGAACACGAAATCGCATGGCGGATCGCCGATGTGCACTTGCGTAACCAGAGTTCTTCGGGTTGACTTTGGCGTTTTCCGAACGCCCATGTATTGCTTCTCATTCCCCGCCATCGCCGCGATTGCCTGGTTGATTCTGTCTGCGACAGGGCTGAGCCAAGGAACCCCGGAGATTACCGTTACAGGCCAAACGACAATTCCGGTGGCCGTGACCCCATTCACAGGTGCCCAGGGAACGCTCGCAACCAACCTTCTACAACGTTGTCTGACCCTCTCAGGGCTCTTCCGGATTGTGCCACAAGCGGAGGCTGCATTTGTGATCAGCGGCCAGACAACGGAAGGTGGCGTGACGGGGTCGATTGAGGATACAAACACCCGCTCCAAAGCAATGGAGGGCACCTACGTGGGTGGCTGGCGTTCGGGAACTCAACAGTTCGCGGACGCGAGTCTCGGGAAGTTGGCGGGCGTTCCTGGTTTTTTTACGAACAAGGTCGCTTTTGTCTCCCAAGTCTCCGGAGGAACCAAGCCGGTCAAAGAAATCTTTGTTATGGACATCGATGGCGGCAACGTTCGGCAAATCACCAACGATGGAGTTTTGGGACTTGGACCCAAGTTTTCCGGGGACGGTCAGAGAATCGCCTTCACTTCCTATAAGTCGGGTTACCCGGATGTCTGGATAATCGATCTGCAGGCCGGTCACAAGCGGCGGGTGGCCTTTTTCCCAGGTTCGAATCTTGGACCTGCGTTTTCTCCGGATGGTTCGACCCTCGCGTTGATCCTATCGAAAGATGGCAACACCGAACTTTATACAATCAGTGCCGATGGTGGTTCCCCGAACCGGTTGACCAGGACCCGCGGTTCGGAAAGCCGCCCAACCTGGTCGCCTGATGGTCAGCAAATTGCCTACGTCTCGGATGACCGGGGCAGCCCTCAGATTTACATCATCCCCGCCGGAGGCGGCACCCCGCGCCAACTTCCAACCGGCTCGACTTACTCAACCGAGCCGGATTGGTCTCCGGATGGCAAGCTTATCGCTTACTCAACCCGTGCGGCCGGACAGACCCAAGTTGCTGTGCTTGATCTAGCCACCGGGCAGCACCGGCTGGTGACCGATGGAGGGGGGAGCGAGAGCCCAAGCTGGACATCCAACTCCCGTCATCTTGTCTTCACCAAGGGCGGGCGTCTCCATCTTCTCGACACCGTCACCAAGCGCTCCGCCCCGATCGACAACGGCGTGGCCAACTGTTCAGAACCTTCGGTTGCCCGCTAAACCCTTT
>CALFVM010000118.1 GCA_937928665.1 uncultured Candidatus Methylacidiphilales bacterium | reverse complement strand
GCGCGTTCCGTGAACGTAACTGACATTGGCGGGAGTTGGCCCTGTGCCGGGGGCATTGGCCGTGATGGAAACCGCCGGGGAGGAAGAGGTGACGCTGACAAGCTCCTGGAAGGCAAGATTGGGCGGCAGAATGTCGGTGATGCGGAGCCCCTGAGTTGTCCCTTCAGGAACTTCCACCCGGATAACATAGGTAACCGACTCACCAATAACGGCTGAGGTGGCACTGTTCCCTCCGGCAGCGGTGACCTGCCAGTTCATGTTTCCCGCCGAAGCATCGTTGAGGACAACCCCACCCGAGGTGAGCTTGTAGGAGATTCCTGCGAGCGTGCCCGAGAGAGCAGTCAAGGTTCGTCCGGCCATCAGCTCACTGTTGGCGTCCGCATCGCTGGCGCGAATCCAGAGTCCGGCGTTGCGGGCAAAGGTGATAGGATCGACGTTGATGGTGCCGACAAAACCCGAAGTGAGGTCGTAGTAAGCCCCCTGATTGCCATCTCCCTGCTGGACCCGGATACGTTGGCTCGATGGAAAGTCTGCGGCGAAATCGTCGAAGAAATCGACCCGATCCCAGTGACCTGCCGTGCGATTCCAGACGATGCTGGTCGTGCCAAAGGTAGGCGTGACCCCCGTAACGTAACGGTGTCCTGCCTGACTGCCGCTATTGATTTCGACCAATTTACCGGCGACGCCACCGACCAGAAAATCAGAGGTCTCATCAAAGTCGGCCGACCGCAGGAGGATGAAGCCGCTGGTGCTGGTCCAGGTCACGGCACTGGTGTTGACCGTGGCCACATCCGCCGCTAAGGCAAATTTCTGACCGGACTGCGTTCCCTGAAGAATCGAAGTGACATAACCGCCCCGCATCTCCGCCGACGAATCGAAATCAACAGCCCGGCTCAGATTAGCCAGTCCACTGCCCACGGATGTCACGACGTAAATCCCGTTTTCCGCCGCATTGGTTTGGTTTTTCACCAAAACCCGGTTGCCCACGGTGAGCCCGACGCCGTCCACGGTGGACGAAATTCCAGTAAAGGTTCCAGCAAGGAATCCGGCAAGATTAGCGGTGGTGGCAACCCGGACAAGAGAATCGGAAGACGCCGCCACAAACACACCGTTTTGCGTGGCGTCGGCCTGATCTTTGATCAAAAACCGCTGCCCGTGAGCGATGGCTACTCCACCAATTGAACCGGTCGCCCCAATAAAACGCCCGTTGGCGAAGCCGTCCTCGGTCAAACCTCCAGCGAAATAGGTGACACCCGCCAGAGCCGCGGTGGTTCCAGCAGCCACGGTCGCATCGACCTGACCGGAAACAATGAAGATCCCGTTGCGCGCCGTGTTGGTCGTCGAATTGAGAAGAACCACGTTCCCTTCCTTTAACTCAACCCCATCCACCACGAAGGCGGTGTTCCGGTGCTGACCCGTTCCAGCTCCCCCGCCCGTGGGAGTAAAAATCGTGCCTCCAGCCGTGGAATAGACCGTGGCCGCTGTGTCAAAGCTGCCCAAGGGGACAACCTCGTAAATCCCGTTCTGGCGCGCATCCGCCTGGCCGACCACCAGGATGCGGTCGCCAATCCGAAGTTCCACCCCATCCACCACGCCAGGAGCGTTCACGACGCTGCCGTTGCCGGCAGGGCCGCCGGTGGCGACGTAACCGGCGATGTTACCTGTCGAAATTGCGGTCACCGTATCCCAGCGGAAGCCGGAGTTATTGAACTCATTGAGCCCGGCCCAAACGATGTTCGAGGTATTCAGGGTGACCGAGTTGGTTTGCTGGCCAAAGACCGCTCCGGCATGAGCACCCTGAGTGACCATGACGGTATAGCCAGAAACAATCTCAGGGTTCGCATCGAAGCTGTTGTGCCGCTCCCAGACCGAGGTCACGGAGGTGACCCGATAAAGCCCGTTCTGCCGGGCATCGGCCTGGTCTTTGACCAGAACGATGTCGCCAGCCTGCAAGGTGATGCCATCGACGATCGTCGGTGCCGCCGTGAACGCGCCGGTTCCTCCCGAACCGCCGGTTGCGTTGTAGGTGGCACCCGTGAGGGGCGCAGAGGTGGCGACGCGGGCGAAGTTATCGACGTTGATCACTTCGGTCCCGGCCAGAACTTTCTGAAAAGTCGGGGCACGCGGTGTAACCATCGCGGTGTCAGTTCGATCCACCGCAACATGGTCAGGGCCCCCGTCGCTGCCGCCGTATTGGGTCAACGCGACGGTATTCGTTATGTCGGTGCGGGCTTCTGCCGTGTTGTTGAGCGTGAGGTCGTAGGTGACGAGGACAAAGTTTTTGCCGTCACTGAGAGGCACGCCACTGCTACTGCGGGCGCGGTTGAGTCCGCCGGAGCGAGCGTCAGTGGCGTCCCCCTCATCAAAAGTGTCGGCCAAAATCACCTGGAAGGTTCGAGTGGCCGGATCGTAGGTATAGAAGTACCCAACGCCCACCGCGGTTGTGTTGGTGAAGGTCACCGGCGAGGTGTTGACCACGGCAACGGAGGCGTTGAGGGTGTAGCGTTGATTGCCGCCAACGCTCCCTCCCAAGACCGTGATGGCGTAGCCTGCCACCATTTCGGAGGGTTGATCAAAGTCAGTGGCCCGGACCAAGTTCATCGTAGTGCCGGAAGCACCCGTCACCACGTAAATTCCGTTCTCCGCCGTGTTGGTCTGGTCCTTGACCAAAACACGGTCCCCATTCTTAAGGAATATTCCATCAATGGTCCGACCGGTGCCGGTGAATGACGCCAGATTGGTGGTCGTCGCAACGCGGACAGAGGAATCGACCAGTTGCCCGGTGGTCAACACCGTGCCATCGCCCCGGATGACCGTAAGCTTCACGTCCGAGGCAAAGGTGGCGGCAGAGAGAGGGGCGGCGTAGGCCGTCGGGATGGTGTCTTTGATGGTGATATCAAAAGCGTCAGAACCGCCACTGTTCTCCAGCACAACGGCGAACCGGATCACATCACCGGAATCGACCACGCCTCGGGTCTCGTCGTTGTTCCCAATCTGGTTGGCCAAAGCGGAGGTCATCGGTCCGCCAGAGATGGTCGAAGGACTGGCTGGCGACGAGAACTGGACATTGCCGAAGCCGAAGCCGGTTGTTTCGAAGCCGACAACACCTTTGAGCACCCGCACATTGGGTTCGGCCAGGACGATCTGGATAATGGCGTTGGCGTTGGATTCCACTGCAGGTTCCTGAGTGGAACGTTCGCCCGATTGGACCTGATTGGTTAGGAAGAGAGCGTCGGTGAACGGATCGTCCCGCACGGTAACCGTGAACAGAATGTCCACCGTTCGGGGAAGATTATTCGGGTCGTCGGCGTCGCCAAAGAAAAATGAAATGAAGTTCGATACCGCATTGGTCGAGATGGTCGGGTCGGGCAGGTTGACTCCGCCCGGGATGAAATGCATGGAGTGGGCCGGGCCGTACTTGGCCAGACCGGCACCCGGCGGGAGCGAGTCGGGCGGACCGGCCAGAAACGCAGTGATTTCGGCAGCGGACAGAACCGGGAGAGGAAGATAGTCGGTGAACCGAAACTGTTTGACATCACCGGAGGGCACCTCGTAGCGCAAGCGGTAGGTGATGGTATCCCCTGGAGACAGGATGACGTTGCCGTTGACATCCGTGAACGGCGTCAGGTTGGTGTTGCCGTTGATGGCGTAAATGCTTTTGGAGAGTTCTCCCTCGACGACGCTGACGGTAGCACCTGAACCGTCAGAACGTCCGACAAAACTGGGTGCAAAGCCGGGGGCGAGGGTCAGGACATTGCCGGTTACCGTGACCGTATTGTCCAACACATCACGGGAATTGACTGAGTTTTCGCCCGACGGAAAGTCATCGCTGAACTTATCCTGAATCACCGTGCGGAAAATGATCTGGCCGGTGGTGGGGCCATCATCATACCCGGTCAGTGGGTTGGGGATGTTTGGCGTTGGGTTGTTCGGGTCGATTCCGCCCCCAAGCAGACGCCCAGCCAGGGCATCTGGACTGGTGAGCGACTCCGCAATAGCCCGGCGAATGATTTCGTCGGAAACCCGGAAGCTGATGGTCGTGGTCCCGTCGTTCGGCGCCGGGTCAATCACCCGGTTTCCGCTGGCCACCGCTCCGGTGAAGTTTTGGCTGACCGTATAGTTCGAGGTATCAAAAAGCAGACTGCCGAGGGAGAACGTGTTGCCATTGATGACCAGGTAAGCCCCATAAGTCTCATCAAAGCGTTGCCCGTCCGAGAACGTATCGGTGATCACCAGGTCACTGAACGCGAAGTAATCTGAAATCTGGAAGTTGAGGGCGTACTGAAGCGTGTCGCCAGGAGTGACACCAGCCGTGCCGGTGTCGATGGCGATGCCGACGGATTTTTGGATGGCGATGGACTTGGCGGTAAACGTGTTTTCAAACGCTGGGCTGGGGACGGCATTGGGCGGATTGAGCAGATCGGGATCAACACTCGCGTTTAGACCCACCCGCACCGGAGCGTCCCGGACGTCCAGCGGTGTCCACGACCCATAGCCCCAAGCCTGATTCTGGACGATCTCAAAAGCACCATTTGCCCCAGGCAAAACCGCGTCCCCGTTGGCATCCAGCCGGGGCACGTAGAATTCAATATCGATCCACGCATTCCCCGTCACCGGCCCGTCGAAGACAATCCCCAGCGATCCGCCCGGCACCGTCGTGGAGGGAAGCGGGGCAGCCAACGAGAATGCCTGGCTGGCTCCGGCAATCGAAACAAACTGCACCCGGTCAGAAAGCTGATCGAAAATATGGAGATTTTCCAACGTCTGACCAGCGGCGATATCGACATTGATCCGGTAG
>CALFVM010000117.1 GCA_937928665.1 uncultured Candidatus Methylacidiphilales bacterium | reverse complement strand
CTGGTGCATTTGGGAGAGACGGAGGCGGTGCATCGGCAGGCCAAATTTCAGGGGCATATTTCGCAGATGATTTTGCGGTTGGCGGCACCGCAGTTTGAGGTGCGGGGGTATCGTCTGGAGGAGGCGTTTTTACCGGATCATCGGGTGGAGAAGGCACTGGCGCGGCGATGGTATGCGATGGGATTCCAGGCGGTGATTTTCAACACCCACCATGCCAGTGCGTTTGATTCGGGACCGCTGGAGCGGTTTTGTTTGTGTTCACTGATCACGGAGATTTATCCCCGAGCTGTCCATCACTTGGGTTGGGACACGGAGGCAGGATTGGTGGCGTGTGTGCGAAAGGTGACGGCGATGGGATTTCGTCGGGTGGGTTTTGCGGTTTATGTAGATCCGGGGCATCTGTTCAAACGGGTTTTTGTGGAAGGGCTAACCCGGCATGAACCCCTTCTGGGCGGGGCGGAGACATCGGTTTTTGCGTGGCCGGATCCGGATCGGAGGGAGGGGTTGTTTGAGGTGGGAAAGCGGCCGTTTGCGCGGTGGCTGCGGGCGTTTAAGCCGGATGCGATTGTGGCGAACAATGATGTGGTGGTGTGGTGGGTTCGAGCGGCGGGGTTGAAGCGGCCGCCGTTTATGGTGACAGCGGACCGGACGAACGACCCGGAGGTTGCCACGGCATGGGAGGGGGCGGGGCCGGACGCGGGCCTGATGGCGCGGGAGTTGGTGGAGATGGTGGATCGTTTAGTGAAGCACGGGGATCGGGGGTTGGCGGAGCATCCTCTGCGGGTGGTAGTGCCGCCGGTGTGGATGGGGCGGGAGTTCCCAGGTTCATAATGCCGGAGGAAGAGGGATATGGTTTTTCTTTGGACTCGCCAAAACCGTGGGGACCGCTTTGATTTCCGGTTCACTCAAAGTCATGCACGCGTTTGATTTTAAGAAGGGGAAACTCCATGCGGAGGAGGTGGCAGTGGACCGGTTGGCTTCGGAGTTTGGGACACCGCTTTATGTGTATTCGGAGGCGACGTTGCTGGGGCATTACCGGGGGTTGACGGGGGCGTTGGCGGAGGTGGATGCGACGGTGGCGTATGCGGTGAAAGCGAACTCGAACTTGGCGGTGCTGGGGACGCTGGCGCGGGCGGGATCGGCCTTTGATATTGTCAGTGGGGGTGAGCTTTTCCGGGTGGTGCAGGCGGGCGGTGAGGCGGCCCGGTGCACGTTTGCGGGGGTGGGCAAGACGGAGGAGGAGATTGGGTTCGCGCTGGACCAGGGGATTTACGCGTTTGTCGCGGAGAGCGAGGCGGAGCTGCGGTTCATTGATCAGGTGGCGGCCCGGCGGAAGGTGAGGGCACCGGTGGCGGTGCGGGTGAACCCGGACGTGGATGCGGGGACGCATCATAAAATTACGACGGGGACGTATGAGAATAAGTTTGGGATTGCGTTTGAGGAGATCGAGGAACTCTACGGACGTGCGGCTAAGTTGAAGCATCTGCGGCTCCGGGGGGTTCACATGCATATCGGGTCGCAGATCACGGCGGTGGGACCGTTTCGGGCTGCGCTGAAGAAGATGGTTCCGCTGGTGAGCCGTTTGCGGGACCGTTTCGGCCTGGAGTTTTTTGACATCGGTGGCGGGCTGGGGATTGTTTATGATCCGGCACTGGCGAGCGGAAAGGAGAGTTGGTGGGAAGGTCGGTCACGACGGCCGCTCACGCCGGAGGATTATGCCAAGGCGGTGGTGCCGCTGGTCCGGCCGTTGGGGATGAAGATCTTGATTGAGCCGGGGCGGTTTATTGCGGGAAATGCGGGCATTTTGGTGGCGCGTGTGCTCTATGTGAAAAAGACGGCGCGAAAGAACTTTGTGATCGTGGATGCGGCGATGAATGACCTGATCCGGCCGGCGTTTTATGAGGCTTATCATGAGATTGTGCCGGTGGGGCGGGCTGGGCCGCGCCGGACGGTCAAGACCGATGTGGTCGGTCCGGTGTGTGAGTCGGGTGATGTTTTTTGCAAGGACCGGCTTTTGCCGGAGTTGCGGACGGGAGATTTGATCGCGTTTTTAAGTGCGGGCGCTTATGGGTTTACGATGGCGTCCAATTACAATACGAGGCCGCGTCCGGCGGAGGTGCTGGTTTCCGGCAAAAAGGTGCTGCTGGCGCGGCGGCGGGAGTCGCTGCAGGATTTGGTGCGGGGGGAGGCAACGGCGTGAAGCTGGCGTTTACGAAGATGACGGGCGCAGGCAATGATTTTGTCTGCGTCGATAACCGGACAGGGACTGTCAGGCTGACGCGAAGCCGCGTTGCCGCGCTCTGTCACCGGCAGTTCGGGATTGGGGCGGACGGCTTGTTGGCGTTGGAAAAGGCGGCCCGGGCCGGGTTTGATTGCCGGATGCGGTATTACAACGCCGACGGGGGGGAAGCGGAAATGTGCGGGAATGGAGCGCGTTGTTTTGCGCGGTTCGCATCGCGGGCTCTGCGCTGGAAAAAGCCGGTGTTGCGGATGCAAACCAAAGCGGGATTGGTGACGGCGGAGTTTTTAGGCGAGGAAGTCCGGGTGGGTCTGACGCCGCCGGGACCCATCAGCGGGCGGCAAAAGATTCGGGTGGGAAAGGAGCGGGTGGAGGTTTGGTCGGTCAACACCGGGGTGCCGCACGCGGTCGTGTTTGTCGAGGATGCCGGGAAGGTGGATGTGGTGGGTTTGGGCCGTGCGCTTCGCTGGCATGAAGCGTTCGCGCCGAAGGGGACGAACGTGAACTTTGTCGAGCGGGGGTCGGGTGGTGTGCTCCGCGTGCGGACCTACGAGCGAGGGGTGGAAGGAGAAACGCTGGCCTG
>CALFVM010000116.1 GCA_937928665.1 uncultured Candidatus Methylacidiphilales bacterium | reverse complement strand
CGGAACCGGCGTCGTCGCTACCCGCGCCGATCTTCACTTCGTCGTCACCGAATTCGGCGTCGCGGATCTGCGCGGCAAATCCTTGCGCGAACGCGCCATTGCCCTCATTCATCTCGCCGATCCCAGGTTCCGCGACGACCTTCTCGAAGCCGCCCGCGCCGCCCATCTCGTTCATCCCGAGCAAATCAGCCTGCCCAGCAATCTCCAACCCTACCCCTTCCGCTACGAAACCACCCGGACCTTTCCCGGCGGCCTGACTCTTGCCTTCCGCCCGATCAAGCCGACCGACGAGAAAGCTCTCCAAACTCTTTTCTACTCGCATTCCGAAGAAACCATCCTCCAGCGCTATTTCATCCCGCTCCAACGCCTGCCTCACCGCCAGAAACAAAAGTTCGTCACGGTCAGTTATGACCGGGACATGGCCATTATCGGCTACCGGCCCGAAGATCCCGGCCGCTTGGTGTGTGTCGCCCGCTTCCTGGCCGAGGATGACCCTGACTGGTGCGAGGTCGCCTTCACCGTCCACGATGATTATCAGCGCAAAGGACTCGGCACCTTCCTGCTCCAATACCTTGCCTTCATTGCCCGCGACCGCGGGATCCTCGGCTTCACCGCCACCTTTCTTGCCACCAATCACGGGATGCTGCGGACCTTCAAGAAGGTCGTTCCTGGTCTGAAACCGCGCCTTCATGACGGCACCTACCACGTCCGTTTCAAACTGGACGAGGTCGAACTCCCCCCCAACCTGAAGGGAAAACAAAAATCAGCCGGTGCCCGGCCTCGCAAACGTAACTAGTCTCACTTGAACCGCTTTGGAAGCAGCATCGCGTTTGGCCGGGGTTGGAAGGACAGTTTGTCCGGACGCACGGCCACCCGAAGTCGCACCTCTCTGGCTTGATTCTGACCCGGAGGACAACTCTTAAGCACCACGTCCATGCTGTGCACCGTGGCCACCTCATTGAGGAGCTGGCGGGCGCAATCACCGAGCTCCTTGTTCTTCATCCACAGATCCAGCGTGCACCACAGTGTCCGTGTAAAAAAACGAGGAGGTGGGCTTCGACGCTCCCGGCCTTTTGATGGAAGACCGGCCGAAGTGGCAGGTCGCTTGTGCGGATGCGAAAACATTCCTCGGCCCGGGTCCGGTGCATCGACCACCGGCATGGCCGTGCCGGGTCTTTTTCGGTCCCGTTGGTGCGCAGCCATTATGCGCCATGAGCCAGCCCAGCCCAAGCGATGCGTCCGAGGTTTTCCCGGATTGCTCAGCGTAGGTCATGTGCCGACTTTTCATGACCGAAGCACCGCCTGAGGTGACAGAGCAAGGGCGGATTCGGGCTCCGTCATAGACCGAGACCGCCTCGAAAGGAGGGGAAGATAGACGGGCGTGATTAAGCTGCAGGCCAGACGGCCAACCCCGGTCTGGTTACAGCGAACCCATCATCCGGTAAGCGATAATCCCAACCACCGTCAGAACCACCACGGCAATCACCACACCAGCAATTAGCAGGGTTTGCGTGTTGTTCACCTTCGGTTCGGCCACTTTCACCCGCGATTGAATGGGCAGAGTCCGGGTCTGGGAAAGGCGTCGCTTGGCGTCTTCGAATTGGGCGATGAACTCTGCGTAGGAATTGAACCGCCCCTCCCGATCCCGGGCCATCGATTTCGTGATGGCGTAACTGGTCGGCTCCTGAATGGTCGGCACATAGGTCTGCAGCGGCAGTGGCTTCTCCGTGACGTGCATCATAGCCACCAGTTCGGCTGTGTTCGCCTCGAACGCCGGTCGTCCAACCAACGCGTGATAGAGGGTCATCCCCAGTGAATACATGTCACTCCGAAAATCCTCTGGCTCCCCTTCCAACCGCTCTGGCGAAACATAATAGGGCGTCCCCCAGATTTCTCCGGTGCTCTCTTCCGCCGTTTCCGGCGTCAGGGCCAGACCAAAATCGACAATCTTCGGGGTGCCCCCACTGGCCAGAAGGATATTGCCGGGCTTGATGTCGCGGTGGATCAATCCCCCTTTTTCCAGGGCAAATTGCAGACCCGAAGCCACCCCGATGGCGATGGAGATCACCTGGTCTTCCGGCAGCCGTTTGCGCATCTGAATTTCCGCATCCAGAGTATGCTGGCCGATGTACTCCATCACCAGGTAGTACTGCCCGTTGTGCTCGCCGAAGGCGTAGACTTGGACAATATTCGGATGACTCAACCCCGCCGTAATCTCAACCTCGCGCAAAAAATTGGTGATGAACTTGGTGTCCTGGGAAAGTCCGGCTTTCAAAACCTTGATCGCCACCGGCCGATTAAGCTTCGTATCAACCGCCTTGTACACCGATCCCATACCCCCTTCCCCCAATAATTTTTCCAGCCGGTAATCGCCAAACATCTTGGTGACGGCAAACTGGTGGTTGCAATGGGGGCAGAGTATTTCTGTTCCCGGAGCGATGGTTGATACTTCAATCTCGCCCCCGCACGAGGGGCACTGGATGATTTCTTCAGCAGTCGCGTTCAATGTCTTTTAAGCGTATCAACCCCCAGACGGATTTGCAACCGATGAATGTGCCAAACTTCACAGAAACGTCGCATGTTTATGTCATTCAACCTGCCGACCAGGGACAACGTCTCGACGCGGTTTTAGCCGCCGCCCTCCCTCTCTCCCGCTCCCGTCTCCAGGCTCTGCTCCGCGCGGGCAACGTCCTCGCCCACGGCCGCGTTCCCGAACCCAAAGCTAGGCTTGCCCCTGGAACCCGGATCGAGGTGCGCGTCCCGGCACCCCAACCCGCCAATCTGACTCCAGAAGCCATTGCCCTGGACATCATCTTCGAAGACGAGCACTTCCTCGCCTTGAACAAAGAGCCGGGCCGGGTGGTTCACCCTTCCGTTGGCCACGACTCCGGCACGCTTGTCCACGCCCTCCTTCACCATTGCGGCCCGACCCTGACGGGAATCGGCGGAACTGCCCGGCCCGGCATCGTTCACCGCTTGGACAAGGACACCAGCGGGCTTCTCCTTGTCGCCAAAACCGCCCCCGCTCTCGAGGGCCTTGCCGCCCAATTCAAAAGCCGGACCCTTCGCAAATGGTATCTCGCTTACCTCATCGGACGTCTTCGGCAACCCTGCGGCACCTGGCTTGGACCCATCGGACGGGATCCGCGCCATCGTCAAAAAATGACCGTCCTTGCCTCAGGCCGACCCGCCGAATCCCGCTTCCACGTTCTCGCCGCGGCCGACTTAGCTTGCCGGGTCGAAATCGAAATCCTGACCGGTCGGACCCATCAAATCCGCGTCCATGCCGCCCACGCCGGACATCCCGTGGTCGGCGACTCCATCTACGGACGACGCCGTCCTTGGGAACGGGAGGCGGGAATCAGCCGTCACCTCCTGCACGCGGCCCGACTGGTCTTTCACCATCCCGTCACCGGCCATCCCATCACCCTGGAAGCTCCCGAGCCCCCGGACTTTCGCAACTTTTCTTGCTGGTTGGAAAACGCCAGCCCGGCACGTTAACGTTCCCCCCTTGCCTCGCCAACCGTCCCCGCGCTACCCTCAGGCCGAATGAGTCCGGCCGATCAACTTGCCCTGCTTGCCCAAGGCACCGAAACCCTTCATTCCAAACCCGATCTCCTGAAGAAGCTGGAGGAAGGAAGGCCGCTCCGGGTCAAATTCGGGGTTGATCCGACCTCCCCCGACATCCATCTGGGCCACACCGTTCCCCTTCTCAAACTGCGCCAGTTCCAGGATCTTGGCCACACTGCCGTGCTCATCATCGGCGATTTCACTGCCCGGATCGGGGATCCCACGGGGAAAAACTCCACCCGCCCCATGCTTTCCATGGAGCAAATCCGCCACAACGCCCGGACCTACGAAGACCAGGCCTTCCACGTCCTCGACCGCACGAAAACCGAGGTCGTCTGGAACGGCTCATGGTTCGACCAGATGAGCCTGCTGGACACGGTCCGGCTTCTCGCCAAAAAGACCGTCGCTCAAATGCTCCAACGTCGCGACTTCAAAGACCGCTTGGCTGCGGGCGAAGACGTCATGATGCACGAGCTGCAATACCCGATCCTGCAGGGGTGGGACTCCGTCATGGTCCGCGCTGATGTCGAAATCGGCGGTTCCGATCAGCTCTTTAATCTCCTGACCGGACGCGATCTTCAGGAGAAGGAAGGCCAATCCCCGCAGGTCGTCCTCACCCTCCCCATCCTCGAGGGAACCGACGGTGTCGAAAAAATGTCCAAATCCCTCGGCAACTACATCGGCGTGACCGAACCCCCGGCCACCATGTTCGGCAAAGCCATGAGCATCAGCGACTCCCTCATGGACCGATGGATGCCCGTGCTCCTCGGCCGCACGGTCGACCCGAACGCCCACCCGATGGAGGAAAAAAAATACCTTGCCGCCGCACTCGTCGCCCGGTTTCACAGCACCGAAGCCGCCGCCGCCGCCCGCGCCGACTTTGAAACCAAGTTCTCCAAAAAAGACCTCGCCGCCGCTGACCTGCCCGAACGCACCGTCAGCCAATCCCCCATCTGGATCGTCCAACTCCTCCAGGAACTCGGCGCGGTTAAATCCGGCGCGGAAGCCCGGCGGCTGATCGCGCAGGGTGCTGTTCGCCTTGGAGAAACCCGCGTGGCTGATGAAAAAGCCCAACTGACCATTCAACCGGGCACCATCCTTCAGTGCGGCAAAAAGTTTTTCGCCAGACTCGCCCCACCCAACGGAGATAAACTCCCATGAAGATCATCGGTCCCCTCCTCGTTCTCATCGCTCTCGCAACCGTCACCCTGATCGGCTACAACGCCATGCAGCAAGCACCCTCAGCCCCATCCGCCACCGATGGTCCCGCCGCTTATCGCCAGGCACTGGCCGATGCCAAAGAAAACGGAAAGCCGATCATGGTCATGTTCACCGCCGAATGGTGCGGACCCTGCCGCCAGATGAAAAACAACGTGTTCCCCTCCGCCCCCGTCCAGGCGGAGCGACCGAAGTGGAACTGGGTCATCCTCGACGTCGATCAGTCCGCCAACCAGGCCCTCGCCCGTGACTACGGCGTCCGCGGTATCCCCGCCTTCTTCTTCCTCGATAAAAACGGCAAACACCTCCACAGCTTCAGCGGCGGACGTCCCCCCGACCAGTTCGCCGCCGTCCTCCGCAAATACGCCTCCAACTAAATGCCCACCGCCCCCCGCAAGTTTCTCATCCTCTCTGCCAGTGCCGGCACCGGACACCTCCGTGCCGCCGACGCCATCGCCGGAGCCTGCCGCGCCCGACCGGAAATCGCCGAGGTCCAGAACGTTGACGCCCTTTCCTACACCAACAAACTCTTCCGCGACTTCTACTCCAAGCTTTACATCCAGCTCGTTGAGAACGCCCCCACCTTTCTTGGCTGGTGGTATGAAACGAGTGATGAACCGTGGAAAACCGATCGGATGCGCTTCATGCTCGACCGGCTTAACACCGGACGCCTCATTAAAATGATCCGCCGCTTCGAGCCCGACGTCGCCATCTGCACCCACTTCCTCCCCTCGGAAATCATCTCCCACCTCAACGCCACCGGGGATATCCGCACCCGGCTGGCCATCGTCGTGACCGATTTCGACATGCACGCCATGTGGCTCTCACGCTCCTTTCACCACTACTTTGTTGCCCTAGAGGAAACCAAAGTGCACCTCACCATGCTCGGCCTGCCCGCCGACCGGATCACCGTTTCCGGCATCCCCGTGGATCCGGCCTTCGCCCGCCCCTGCGACCGCGCCGCCCTTCGCGCCTCTTTCGGTCTCCGGCCCGACCTTCCTGTCCTCCTGGTCTCTGCCGGTGCCCTTGGCGTCGGTCCTGCCGATCACGTCGTCCGCGTGCTCAACCACCTCCAGACTCCCGCCCAAATCATCGTCATCTGCGGACGAAACGAGGAAACCCGCGCCCGGGTCGTCAGCCAGCTCCAGAAACGCCCCGCCCCCCCCCACCTCAGCTACACCGTGCTCGGCTACACCGATCAAATGGCTGATTGGATGGGTGTTGCTGACCTCCTCATCAGCAAGCCCGGCGGCCTCACCACGGCCGAGGCTCTTGCCCGAGGCCTCCCGATGGTCGTCTTTTCCCCGATTCCCGGCCAGGAAGAACGTAACAGTGATCACTTGTTGGAAAAAGGAGTCGCTATCAAGTGCAACGAAGTCACCACCATGGCCTATAAAATTGACCGACTCCTCGGCGATCCCGAACGTCTCGGTGCCATGAGCCGCGCCGCCCTCGCCCTCGCCCGGCCCGATGCCGCCGACCGGATTGTGGATACCCTCCTCGCCACCTCCGATCTTGACGCCTTTACCGTCGGAGCTGATGCCCGGGAAACCATGGCCGAGGCCGCCCGCAAACGCTAGGAGCTCCCGTCTCATGGCTGCTCCCGTGCCCAACCCGGGCCCCTTCCTCTGGGGCGTCTCCACCTCCGGTTACCAGCACGAGGGTGGCTACAACGGCCCCGGTCAACCCCACAACAACTGGGCCGAGTGGGAAGCCAGCGGCAAAGCCGAACCCACCGGTCGCTCCGTCGATTTCTGGAACCACTTTCAGGCGGACCTCGACCGCGCCGCCTCCCTCGGAATCAACTCCTTCCGCCTTGGCATCGAGTGGACCCGCCTCCAGCCCGAGCCCCGCCACACCCCTCTTGGCGAGCCCTTGCTCGACCCCGGCGCCCTCAGTCATTACACGGAGATTCTCCTGGCCGCCCGCCAACGCCGCCTCGAACCCTTCCTCACCCTCCACCACTTCACCCATCCCGCCTGGCTCGGGCCTGACTTCTGGCTTGCTCCGGATGCTCCCGAACGTTTTACCCGCTTCGCCCTCGCTGCCGTCACCGCCCTCAACCGCGCCCTTGCCGCCCGCGGGGAACCTTCCCTCCGCTGGTTCCTCACCATCAACGAGCCCAATATGCTCTGCCTGAACGCCTACCTCAGCGGCACCTTTCCTTCCGGCCCCAGGCGTGGCATCGCCCAGGTCATCCAGGCCACCAGCGGCCTCCTCCTGGCCCACCTCCGCACCTATCAGGCCATCCATCAGCTCTACACCCACGAAGGCTGGCCAGCCCCCTTGGTCTCCTTCAACAACTACGCCTCCGACCTTTACTGGATGGATAAGCTCATGACCGACCTCGTCGCCGCCCCTGGCCTGGGCGTCCACCGCGGGGATCTCGCCTGGTGGCTTGTCGGGCGTGCCCACCGCTTCGATGAACGCTTTAACGCCGCACACCTCCCCCTCTCCAAAACACTCCCCTACTGGATGGGAGCTTTGATCAAACATACGCTACTTTCCTTCGGACATCGCGCTCTGGAAACCGGCCGGCTCGAACAGTTGGCCGACGCCATTTACAACGAAAACGCCGGGCTTCCCCTGGACTTCATCGCCTTCGACTACTACGACCCTTTCGTTGGTAACATGTTCCGCCTGCCCCGCTGGGACGAACTCTTTCAACCCACCCTCTCCCTTCGCGCCCGCCTCCTCCACAGCATCACCTCCAAAACCTGGGACTGGCCTGCCCTCCCCCAAGGTCTCTCCTTCTTCGTCCGCATCTACGAGGAAGATTTTCCCGGCAGGCCTATCGTCATTGCTGAAAACGGCATGGCCCGCCTCCGCCGCTCCACCTGGGCGCGGTCCTGGCGCAAAGACCGCCTCCGCCGCGCCGATTATCTC
>CALFVM010000115.1 GCA_937928665.1 uncultured Candidatus Methylacidiphilales bacterium | reverse complement strand
CGTTGACTTGCTTCGGACCTTTCGTTCCGAGGGGAAGACCTGCCTTGTTGTCCACCACGATCTGGCCACCGCCGCTGACTATTTCGACCACGTCATCCTCCTGAATATGCGCCTGGTCGCGGCCGGCCCCACCGCCCGGGTGCTGACGGCTGAAAATCTAAAAAAAACCTACGGCGGCAAACTCACCGTGCTGGCCCGCGTCGCCGACGAAGCCATCCGGGCCGGCTGACCCTCCGTGAACGTCGGCTCCGACCTCTCCGAACCTTTCGCCCAGCTCGGGCGCGTCCTCTTTCTTCTGGATTTCAACACCCGGCTCGTGGTCACCGGGACCGCTCTGCTTGGGGCGGCCTGCGGCTGGATCGGAACCTTCCTGCTTCTGCGCAAACGAGCCCTCCTCGGCGATGCCCTTAGCCATGCCACCCTGCCCGGAATCGCCCTCGCGTTCTGCGCCATGCTCGCCCTCGGCGGCACCGGCAAATGGCTGCCCGGTCTCCTCCTCGGTGCCGCCTTCTCCGGCGCCCTCGGCTGCGCCACCGTGCTTGCCCTCCGCCGATTCCGCAAAATCGACGATGACACCGCTATGGGCATCGTCCTCTCCGTTTTTTTCGGTGCCGGGGTCGTTCTCCTGGGCTGGGCCCAGGCTCAACCCGGGGGAAGCGCGGCCGGCCTCGAATCCTTCATCTACGGCAAAACCGCGTCCATGGTCCGGGCCGATGTCATCTGGATCGCTGCGCTTTCCGCCATCGCCCTGATCGTCTCGCTCGCCCTTTTCAAAGAGTTTCAACTCCTCTGCTTCGACGAAGCCTACGCCCGCGCCACCGGCTGGCCGACCGGAGCTCTTGACCTTACCCTCGCTGCGCTCGTCACCCTCGTCACCGTCGCGGGACTCCAGGCTGTTGGTCTCATCCTCGTCATCGCCTTCCTCATCACCCCGGCCGCCGCTGCCCGGTTCTGGGCCCGCCGACTCGGCCCCACCGCCACCATCGCGGCCGCCCTCGGCACCGCCAGCGGTTGGGCTGGTGCCTCCATCAGCGCCCTCGTTCCCCAAGCACCGGCTGGTGCCGTCATCGTCCTGACCGCCTCAGCCCTCTTCACCCTCAGCCTGTTGTTCGGAACCGAGCGTGGCCTGGTTCCGCATTGGTTTAAACGTTCACGCCAACGCCACCGCATGGACCTCCACCATCTCCTCCGCGCTGCTTACGAGTGGTTGGACCGCCACTCGTTCCCCTCCCCTCCCGAGGTTCCCTGCCCGGCCCTTCTGCAGGCGCGGTCATGGAGCCATTCCCATTTCGAGAGAATCGTCCGCCGGGCGGAACGAGCCGGATGGATCTTCCTGGCCCCACCTGACACCATCCGTTTGACCCCGGAAGGTTTTCGCGAAGCCGCCCGAGTCACGCGCACCCACCGCCTTTGGGAAGCCTATCTCATTCATTACGCGGAAATCGCTCCTTCCCACGTCGATCGTGACGCCGATGCAGTCGAGCACGTTCTCGGCCCGGAAATCATTGCCGAACTGGAAGCCGCCCTGGCCACCGGGGATCCGGTAACCAGCCCGCACCCGACTGGGAAAAACGCCGCATGAGCTGGCACCCTCTGGACACCTCCATCACGCTCATTGGCATCCTGTGTGCCGTCGCGTGCGCCTTGCCGGGCACTTTTCTCGTCCTCCGAAAAGTCAGCATGATGGGCGATGCCATCAGTCATGCTGTTCTTCCCGGTCTTGCCCTTGCTTTTATCGTCACCGCTAGCCGGGCCAGCCTCCCCATGTTCCTCGGCGCCGTCGTGGCCGGAGTTTTGACCGCACTCTTCACCGGCTGGATCGGACAGACAGGCCGTGTCGAGCGGGGCGCGGCCATGGGGATCGTTTTCACCACGCTCTTTGCTGCTGGGCTCTTGATCATGGTTCAAGCCGCCGACCGGGTTGATCTGGACCCCTCGTGTGTTCTCTACGGTGCCATCGAACTTGCGCCCCTTGATGTCGTCGCCACCCTCCCCCTAGGCGACACGGTCCTCGACGTGCCCCGCGCCATCCTCGTTCTCCTCGGGGCACTCATCGCCAACCTCGTATTGATCACCCTCTTCTTTAAGGAACTTGCCGTCACCTCCTTTGACCCCGGTTTCTCCATCACCGCAGGCTTTCGGCCCGCCCTCATCGACTGCGCCCTGATGGGCCTGGTTGCCCTGACCGCCGTCGCCGCATTCGAGGTCGTCGGCAGCATCCTCGTCATCGCCATGCTCATCGTCCCTGGCGCCACCGCCCGGCTTCTCACCGACCGGCTCTCTGCCACCCTGGGCTGGAGCGTTGCGGTCGCCGCCACCGCTGCCATTCTCGGACATCTTCTCGCCGTCTTCCTTCCCGAAGTCCTCGGGTTTCCCCCCACCAGCACCTCGGGAATGATGGCCGTCGCTTCCGGATGCCTCTTCCTCCTTGCCCTCCTGGTGCGTAAACAGGTCCGCTGACCCGTGCCCACCCGCGCTTATTTCAACCCCAGCACTTTTCGCCAACGCCCGATCTCCGCCCGCACCCGGCCCGGGCTCGGTGCCCCAATCATCTTCCGTGCGGCCAGCGCACGCCGGACATCGAAACAGTCAACCGCCTCGGGCCGAACCCGCCGGTCAATCTCCTGCCACACCTCAAGTCCCAACTGGTCCAAAGGTACCCCGGCCGCCTCCGCCCGTGCCACCGCCTGGCCCACAATCTCATGAGCGTGCCGGAACGGGATCCCCTGCCGGACCAGCCCATCGGCCGCATCCGTCGCCAGCAACAGCGGATCAGCCACGGCCGCCGCACACCGCTCCGGGACCGCCTCGGTGGCGACCAGCATAGCGGCCATCAGCTCGAGCGAGCCCATCACCGCGTCGGCCGTGTCGAATAGCCGTTCTTTGTCCTCCTGCAAATCGCGGTTGTACGAAAGCGGCAGGCCCTTCATTAGCATCAGAAGTGCCACCAGATTGCCCGTCACCCGCCCCGTCTTCCCCCGGACCAGTTCCGCAATGTCCGGGTTCTTCTTTTGCGGCATCAAGCTCGACCCGGTCGTGAACGCATCGCCGATCCGAACGAAACCAAACTCGGCCGAAGACCAGAGAATTAAATCCTCCGCCAGGCGGGAAAGATGCACCGCCAGCAGGGCAGCCGCCGCTCCATACTCAATCATGAAGTCCCGGTCACTGACCGCATCCAGCGAGTTGTGGCTGATCGCGGCAAATCCGAGTTCCTTCCGCACAAACTCTCGGTCCAGTGGCAGGGTGCTCCCCGCCAAGGCACCTGAACCCAGCGGCAGAACGTCAGCGCGTTTGGCCGTGTCGGTAAACCGGCCATGGTCCCGCTCCAGCATCTCAACATAGGCCAAGAGATGATGCGCCATACTCACCGGCTGGCCCCGCTGCAGGTGGGTGTAACCCGGAATGTGGACGTCTTGGGTCCGGTCGGCAAAATCCACCAGCACGGCCTGTAACTGCCGAATGGCCGCTAGATCCGCCGCAACTTCTTCCTTCAACCAAAGCCGGGCATCGGTCGCCACTTGATCATTCCGGCTCCGGCCCGTGTGAAGCTTTGCACCCGCCGGCTCGCGTGCGGTCAGGGCCGATTCAATGTTCATGTGGACATCTTCCAGCTCGTCCTTCCATTCAAACCGGCCATCATCGATCTCCCGTCGGATCGCCAAAAGCCCCCGCCGGATGGATGCGAATTCTCCCGCCGTGAGCACGCCGATCTTCCGCAACATGGCCGCATGGGCCAGGCTCCCCGCGATGTCCTGTCGGTAGAACCGCTTGTCAAACTGCACCGACCGCGTAAATGCCTGCATTGCCCGGTCGGTCCGTTCCCGGAACCGCCCGCCCCACATCGCCCCATCGGGGCCCTGTTTGTCCGTCATCGACCCACCTCTAACAGCTTCCCCCCCAGCGTCAAACCCGCCCGCACCCTTGCGTCTCCACTCTCCTGAGCCATGCTCTATGTGTGAACTTGGCTCTCCTCCCGCTTGCCCTGGTCCTCGCCGGAACCCCGGCCTCTCCCATGGTCGAGGCCGAGATCGCATCCGTCGGCATCGACACCCGCTCTGGCACCCCCATTGCCATCCTCCGAGAGAAAGACGGTGGCCGGATCGTTCCCATCTGGATTGGTCTGCCCGAAGGCCGCGCCATCGCCATCGCCCTCGCGGGCATCGAACTGCCCCGACCTCAGACCCACGATCTGATGAAATCGATTCTCGATGGCGGGGGGCTCCAGCTTCGGGAAGTCCGCATTACGGAAATGCGCGATAACACCTACTTCGCCAAACTCTTCCTCGGGCGCAGCAATCCCGTTGAACGTTCCAAGGCATCGACCGAGCCCATCGAAGTGGACAGCCGCCCCAGCGATGCCATGGCGCTGGCTCTCCGGGCCGGAGCCCCTATTTTCGTCGCCCGCGACCTCCTCATCGATCTGCCTGAAGTCGATATCTCCCTGGGCGATCCCGGCCAGCAGGTCCTCCGCATCCTTGGTTTTACCGTAGTCCGTGCCACCCCCGAGGCACTGACCAGAGCCGGCCTGCCTCCCGCCGGGGGCGGACTTGAGGTCATTGCCGTCGGCGAAGCAACGGACGGCAAGCTCCGACCCGGCGACATCCTCCTCACCGCCAATGGTCTCAAACTCGGTGCCCCCGCCG
>CALFVM010000114.1 GCA_937928665.1 uncultured Candidatus Methylacidiphilales bacterium | reverse complement strand
AAGGAACTCGGGGACAGATCAGGGAAGATGACTTATCCCGCCGTTCTTGCAGCCATCCGCCGGATCGACCAACGCCTCCAGACCGACAAACTACTCAAATGCGACCTGCGAAAGATCGCCCAGAAATTAAATATTGAGACGTGACCCCTAGCAACCTAGGCGCGGCCCCTTTGAAGCCAGAGAGACCACGCTGCTAACACGCGCTCGGGGGCATAGAGACGCCGGCAGGCGAGGCTTATCCAGGTGATCGCGTTTCCTTATTGGCGCGAAGGTGGGCTGCCTTGCTGCCTTTCGTCGCCATTTGTGACCGAATCCTCCAAAAGTCGGAATTGGAGCTTCTCGGCTTGTCACCGTGCCAGGGTGCTTGCACGCTCGGGAGATGTCCACGACCCGTGCTTCGTCTAAAACATCAACCTCTAAGTCGTCTTCGGAAATATCCACCCGGCCCCGTCCCCGGTCGGCCCGCCCCATTCGCCTCGGCGTGATTGGAACCGGCGGGATGGCCAACGAACATGCCCGCCAGTTCAAGACCATTCCCGGCTGCGAGCTGGTGGCGGCCTGTGATGTCGATGCGGGACGGGTCGCCCAATACGCGGCCGATCACGGAATTCCGGCCACTTTTACCGATTTGGACCGGTTTTTGGCTGAGGGCGATTTCGAGGCGGTGGCCAATGTGACTCCCGATCGCTTTCATGCGCCGATCAGCCTGGCCTGTTTGAAGGCGGGTAAACATGTGCTGTGCGAGAAGCCGCTGGCCACTTGCTACGCCGATGCGGCCAAGATGGCACGGGCGGCTGAGGCCGCTGGTGTGATCAACATGGTCAATTTTTCCTACCGCAACAGCTCGGCCATTCAGGAAGCCGCTCGATTGGTGACCGCCGGAGCCCTCGGCCCGATCAAACACGTGGAAGGCTCTTATTTTCAGGATTGGCTGGCCACCGATCACTGGGGCTCTTGGAAAACCAGCCCGGGCTGGCTCTGGCGTCTCTCCACCGCCCACGGCAGCAAAGGGGTCCTCGGCGATGTCGGTGTGCACCTGATCGATTTTTCGTCCTTCCCCGTCGGACCCCTCACCTCAGTCCGCTGTCTCCTGACCACTTTCCCGAAAGCACCCGGCGACAAGATTGGAGAATACACGCTTGATGCCAATGACTCCGCTCTCATTACTGCGACCTTCGAGGGCGGTGCCGTCGGCATTCTCCAAACCACACGATGGGCAACGGGCCACCGGAACCGGGTGGCCGTCTCCATCTTCGGGGAAGAAGGTGCGATCAAAATCGATCTCGAACGCTCCTACTCCGCCTACGAGTTCTGCAAGGTGAAGAAGCGGCTGGCCGGGCCGTGGCAAACCGTGGAAACCAAACCGACCCCGAGCATTTACCAGCGATTCATCACCAGCATTCGGACGGGACGAAACGACCAACCCGATTTTGCCCGGGGCGCGGCCATTCAAAAGGCACTCGATGCCTGCGAGGCGAGCAACCGGACGGGTCGGCCCGTCAAGCTGTAAGCTCAGGCTGCCCCTACCCATGCAAGTTCGCCACAGTCGCTGGACTGCGGAAGATGCCCGCGCCTGGTTCGCCGCACGACCACGCCCGCTCGGCTGCAATTTCCTGCCCAGCACCGCCGTCAACCAGCTCGAGATGTTCCAGCCGGACGATTACGACCGGCACCGCCCTGTACTCGTCCGGGAACTTGATTGGGCGGCCGGTGCCGGGCTGAACTCGCTGCGCGTTTTCCTGCATGACCTCCTCTGGGAAACCGATGCGGACGGGTTCTTCAAGAGGCTTGATGACTTTCTTGATCTCTGTGCGGCCCGGAACATCCAACCGATGCTTGTCTTTTTTGACGCCTGTCACCGGCCCGAGCCTCAGCCCGGCCCGCAACCTCCGCCCACGCCCGGCCTGCACAACCCGGGCTGGGCCCAAAGCCCCGCCGTCAGCACGCTGACCAATCCAACCCAGTGGGGTCGGCTGGAGCGTTACGTGACCGATGTCCTCCGCCGCCACGGGACCGACCCGCGCATTCTCTGCTGGGATCTGTACAACGAACCGTGCAACGGCGGGTTCGATGGCAACTCAACCAAGGCCACCGCCTCTGCCCGGCTGGTCACGGAGGTCTTCGCCTGGGCCCGGGCCGCCGGTGCCGCCCAACCGCTAACCGTGTGTGCCTGGAACGCGCCCCGACCCCTTGCGCCCGTGAACGAAGACATGCTTGACGCCCACGGGCGCGCACTTCTTGCCGCACAACGGACTGCGGTGGAGCACTCCGATGTTCTCTCCTTTCACGATTACGGCGGCCCGGACTCGGTCCGGACCTGGGTCACGGAACTCTCCACCCTTGGCCGTCCCGTTCTCTGCACCGAATATATGGCCCGGACCACCGGTTCCCGGTTCGACAACATCCTGCCAATCCTCAACGAACTCAACGTCGGCGCCTATCACTGGGGTTGGGTGGCAGGCAAATCGCAGACCTGGTTTCCGTGGGGCCCGGCCGGGGATCCTGCCGAGCCCGCCCTCTGGTTCCACGATGTCCTCCGCCCGGACGGGTCCCCTTTTAACGCGGCCGAAATCGAACTGCTCCGTGCCTCGGCCCAACTCAGGAGAACCGCATGATCCTCGCCGCCCTCGCCGCCACCCTCGCGCTGGTTCCTGCCATGGAATCCACTCCCGCCTCAGGCCCTGCTCCGGTGCGCCTAGAGCGCTTGGCCCGGGGCGTCAACCTCAGTCATTGGTACTCCCAACATAAAGGTGCCTACGACGAGGCCCATCTCAGTTCCTATATCACTCCTCAGGACGCCGCCCTTATCCGTTCCATGGGCTTCACCCATGTCCGTTTACCGTTTGATCCGGACGTTCTCTTCGCGCCGGGCGACCCGCCCACGGTGCTTGCGTCGGAAATGGACCGCTTCATCGAACGGGTGGGCTGGCTGGTCAGCGCGGAACTGGCCGTGGTGGTCGATCTTCATCCCAAAAAGGATTTCAAGGAAGCCCTGGCCACCCCGGAAGGTGCCCGGGCGCTCCTGACCATCTGGGGTGCCTTGGCTGGACGCCTGGCCGAAGCCACCGATCCCGACTGGGTCTTTCTTGAATCCGTCAACGAACCCCATCCCATCGAGGGAGCCGCGTGGCAGGCACTCCAGGGCGACGTTCTTCAGGTCATGCGCAAAGCCGCCCCGCACCACACCCTGATGGCGGCTGCGGGAGGTTGGAGTGGAGCGGATAAATTGGTAGAGCTGGAACCCTATCCCGACCCAAACGTCGTCTATACGTTCCACTGGTATGATCCCTTCGTTCTCACCCATCAGGGTGCCAGTTGGGCCGGGGATGCGATGCCGGGTGTGGCCGGGGTGAGCTGGCCCATTGAACCCGCTGAGGCTCAGGCCTGGGCCGAGCGCGGCGGTTCCACGCCTTCCGCCCAAGGCACCATCCGGGGATTCATTGAATCGGGCAACATGACCGAGGCGGCCGAGCGGGCGCGGCTGGACACGGTATCGGCCTGGGCAGCCAAACACGGCGGAGTGCCGATCTACGTCGGGGAGTTTGGTGTTTATCGGAAAGTCGCCCCGGAGGATGCCCGACTCCGCTGGCTGAAGTTTTCCCGCACCCAATTCGAACAACGCGGCTGGAGCTGGGCTTTGTGGGATTATTCCGGTGGGTTCGCCGTCGCCCCGCGCGGCCCGGACGGTCGGGCTGCTGATCCTGCTGTGCTCAAGGCCCTCGGGCTTAAGCCCTGACCCCGTTCCAGCCACGATCACGATCCTTGCAGGGTCACGAT
>CALFVM010000113.1 GCA_937928665.1 uncultured Candidatus Methylacidiphilales bacterium | reverse complement strand
TATGCCCGGGGGGACCGGGCGGGGATGGCGGAGGCGCTGGCGCGGTTGCGGGGGGCGTTTGGCCAGGATGGGGTTTGGGTTGAAGTGCAGCGGCATTTGGTGCGTGGGGAGGAACGGCGGGTGCGGGCCTTGATGGATTTGGCCGAGGCGAGAGGGGTGCCGGTGGTGGCGACAGGCGGGGTGCGGTATGCGACGCGGGAGCAGCGGGGGTTGATGGACGCGCTGAGCTGCGTGCGGCACCGGACGCATCTGGATGCGGCGGGAAAGCTTTTGGAGATGAATGCGGAGCGGTGCCTGCAGTCAGCGGGGGTGATGCGGGCGCGGTTTGCTGATCGTCCGGAGGCGGTGAAAAATGTGGCGCGGGTGGCGGAGCGTCTGGAGTTCACGCTGGAGGATTTGGGCTATGCGTTTCCGGAATATCCGGTGCCGGAGGGGGAGACGATGGATACGTTTTTGGCGGCGATGACCTGGCGTCTGGCGCGGGAACGGTATGGTGGGGAGCTGTCGGACGAAGTCCGTGCGCAGGTGGAGAAGGAGTTGCGGTTGATCGCGAAGCTGGGGTTCAGTGGTTATTTTTTGATTGTTTGGGACTTGGTTAATTTCTGCCGGGACGAGGGGATCCTGGTGCAGGGGCGGGGGAGTGCGGCCAACAGTGCGGTGTGTTATAGTCTGGGGATTACGGCGGTGGATCCGGTGGGGGCGAAGCTTTTGTTTGAACGGTTTTTATCGGAGGGCCGGAAAGGGTGGCCGGATATTGATTTGGATTTGCCGAGCGGAGAACGGCGGGAACGGGTGATTCAAGAGGTTTATCGGCGGTATGGACGGAGGGGGGCGGCGATGACGGCCAATGGAATTACTTTCCGGGGCCGGAGCGCGGCGCGGGAGATGGGCAAGGTGCTGAATCTGCCGGGGGATATGCTGGACCGGTTCTCGGACTTGTTTGCGCACGGGGATTTTCCGCACACGCTGGAGTTGGAGGAGCAGGCACGGCGGGCGGGGCTGCCGCTGGATCACCCGAGGGCGGGGATGTTTTTGGAGCTTTACCGGAGGGTGTATGCGCGGCCGCGGCAGTTGGGGCAGCACTCGGGGGGGAGGATTTTGAGCCGGGGTCGAGTAGATGAAGTGGTGCCGTTGGAACCGGCCGCGATGGAGGGGCGGACGGTGGCGCAGTGGGACAAGGATGATTGTGAGGACATGGGGATCATCAAGGTGGATTTGTTGGGATTGGGGATGTTGTCAGCGATGCAGGATGCACTGGAAGATTTGCGGATGCGGGGGCGTCCGGTGGATTTGGCCAGGATTCCGAAGGAGGATCCGGCGACGTTTGCGATGATGCGGGAAGCAGACACGGTGGGGGTGTTCCAGATTGAGAGCCGGGCGCAGATGGCGACGTTGCCGAGGATGAAGCCGACGAGGTTTTACGATCTGGTGATTGAGGTGGCGATTATCCGGCCGGGGCCGATTCAGGGGAATTTGACGCATCCGTATTTGGCGCGTCGGATGGGGCGGGAGCCGGTGACTTATATTGATGATTCGCTCCGGCCGTTGTTGGAACGGACATTGGGGGTGCCGCTGTTTCAGGAGCAGGTGTTGCAGATGGCGATGGTGATGGCCGATTTTTCCGGGCAGGAGGCTGAGGAACTGCGCCGGGCGTTAAGTTATCACCGGTCGCAGGACCGGATGAGCAAGGTGGAGCGCAAGCTGCGGGATGCATTGGCCCGCAAGGGATGGAGTGAGGAGGTTGCGGAAAAGGTGGTGGCGTCGGTCACGTCGTTCGCGCTGTACGGGTTTCCGGAATCGCACGCGATCAGTTTTGCCTTGATTACTTACGCCAGTGCATGGCTGAAAGTGCATCAGCCGGCGGCTTTTTATGCGGCGTTGTTGAACAATCAGCCGATGGGTTTTTACAGCCCGGCAACTTTGGTGCGGGATGCGAAGGCACGAGGGGTTCGGGTTCTGCCGGTGTGCGTGCAAAACTCGGAATGGAATTGCCGGGTGGTGGAGGAGGGAGGGGAGGAGAGCGTCCGGCTGGGCTTCCGGATGGTGAGAGGTTTGGGCGAGGCACCCGCTGGAAGGTTGTTGGCGGCCCGGAATGTCGCGCCGTTCTGTTCGGTGGAAGATGTGCGATTGCGGGGGGGAATCGGGGCCGGGCCGATGCGGGCACTGGCGGCGGTGGGAGCGTTTGCAAAACTCGGAACGGAGCGGCGGGAGGCACTTTGGCAGGCGGAATTGCCGTTGGCGGGCGAACTGTGGAAAGCATCGGGCGGGGGGACGACGGTTCCCGAGAAAAAGCTGCGACGTATGACTGAAGCGGAACGACTTGCGGCCGACTATGAGGTGTTGGGTTTAACGGTGGGAAAGCACCCGATGGGGCATATTCGGAAGCAAGTTCCGGAGTTGTGGAGGGCTGGCGAGCTTGGCCAGGCTGAGCCCGGAACCCGGTTGAAGATCGGCGGACAGGTGATTTGCCGTCAGCGTCCGGGAACGGCCAAAGGGGTGGTGTTTGTCAGTGTGGAAGATGAAACCGGAGTGGCCAACGCGATTGTTCCCCCCGAATTGTTTGAAAAAGAGCGCCTGACCCTGGTGCAGGAACCTTTTTTGATGCTGGAAGGAGTGCTGCAACGGGTGGACGGGGTAACGCACGTCCGGGTGGATGGGCTGGAGCGGCTGGACTTCCCGGTGCATCTAGCTGCCGGCTCGCATGATTTTCATTGAGAGCCGGGGCGGACGATTCAATATGGCGAACGTGCCGACGAAAATCATGGAGGGGCTGCGCAGCGATCCGGTGGTCCAATTTTCCATCTTTACCGAGAACAAGGTGGGTCGGCTTCTTGAAATGGTGAACCTTTTGGCCGATCACAATGTGCATGTGGTCGCGCTGACCAGTCTCGACGCCAGCGAGAGTTCGATTACTCGGCTGGTGGTGGACGATCCTGGTGCGGCCAAGGAGGTTTTTCAACAGGAGGCCATTCAGTTTGCGGAAACACCCCTGCTGGTGGTTGAGGTCAATGCCATGACGGATTTGCGGCTTGTTTTGGCGGCCTTGTTGCAAACCGAGATCAACATTCACTATATTTATCCATTCATCGGAAGGCCGAAGGGCAAGTCGGCCTTGGCGATTCATTTGGAAGATCCCGAATTGGCTGGACAGGTGTTGATGGAGAAAGAGTTCCGGATTTTGACCCAACGCGATATCGCACGGTGACGATCATTTCCGCGCGTGGCATTTGTTTGTCACCGAATTGTCGCTGACTTGGCAAGAAATCGGCTAACGTTTCCTTTTGTCGTGCGGAAACTTGCTTTCACCTTCGCAGCCTGGGTTGTGTTGGCCATGCTGCCTGCTTCCGCGTCGGCCCAGGAGGCGGGGACGGCCGAAGCAACCGTCAATTTGGGCGTGGCAGCGTTTAACCGGGGTGATTTTGCGGCGGCGGAAAAGGCTTTTAGCGATTTCCTGCGCGATTTCGGTGCCAATCCCCAGGCGCAACCTTACCTGGAGCGGGTGATGAGCCTGCTTGCGTTTAGCCATGTCCGGCAACGGAAGTTTTCTGAAGCGGTGGAGAGCACGACGGCTTTTCTTCGGAAGTTTCCGGAGGGGCGGTCTGCGGAAGAATTATCGTTCTGGCAGGGTTTCGCGCTGTTCCGGATGGATCCGCCAGACTTCGCCAAGGCCGTGGCCGCGCTGGACGGCTTTGTGCAGAAGTATCCCAAGAGCCCGAAAGTCCCAGACGCCCTGATGGCGAAAGGAACGGCACTGATGCAGCAGGAGAAGTGGAAAGAGGCGGCGGCTCTTTTCCAGGACTTGGCGGGAACGGGCCCGGGCCGGGTGAAGGGGAAGGCGCAAATCCTGGGCTTTTTTTGTCTGGTGGAGGCTGGGGATCCCGATGTGGCTGCAGCCTGGGGTGCTCAGATTGACCCGCGCGCGCCCGACTTTCATTCGGTGGCGGCGCACAGCCTCCTGCATTTGCGACTGGGTGATGAATTAGCGGCGGCCGAACGGCACCGGGACGCCTTGCGCGTGCTTCAGCGGGTGTGGCCCCGGGGAAGGGTGGTGGCGTGGCAGAATGATCGTTTGGCCGGGTTGCGGAGTCGGCTGGAGAAAGCCAAGGCGGGCAAGAGCGACGAGGTGCTGGAGCTGGAGGACCAGATTGGGCAGGTGGAACGGGAGCTGGCGCAGTTGGAGAAGATGGCTGATTATGATACCGCGCTGCAGATGCGGATTGCCCAAGCGTTTATCCGGCTGGAACGCCACCGGGAGGCGGCACTGGTTTTGGCGGAGGCGAAGGCGAAGTTGCCAGACAGCAAACTTCTGGAACAGGCGAACTTTCAATATCTGATCTGTCTCCAAGAGATGGGGCATTACCCGCTACTGGTAACTCAGGCGACCGAGTTTCTGGAAAAATATCCAAAGAATGAACAGGCTTCGTGGGCTCTCTATCTGCGGGGCGAGGCGTATCAACGGCTCCAGCGTTTCGACCTGGCCCATGACGACTTCAAGCGTTTGGTTGAGCAATACCGGACCTTCCCCCAACGGGAGCGGGCGGCCTTTTTGGTGGGCTATACCTTGATGATGCAGGATCGGAACCCGGAGGCGGTCGCTGTTTTGGGACGACACGATCAGGAGTTTCCGTCCGGCCAGATGCGGGAGACGGCGGCTTACTGGGCGGCGATGGCTCATTATTTCGACAAAAACTACGAGCTGGCCCGGGCGGCCTTTGATCAGTTTTTGAAGACCTATCCGAACTCAGGTCTGACTTCAGAGGTCCTGTACCGGAGAGCCCACTCGCTGGCGGCCCAACAGAACTTCCTGGCCGCCTACAAGGAGCTGGAAGCCTTTGTGGCCGCTCATCCGGGAAGCGAGCGGATTGATGAGGCTTATAGTTTGTTGGGTGACTCCTACTTCGCTCTGGGCGAGATCGAACGGGGGATCGAGGCCTACCGGAAGGTGACCAAGAATAATCCGCGTATTTACGATTACGCTTACTTCCGTGTGGCGGATGCCTTCCGGGCTCTGGAGGAGTGGGAGGCAATGCAAAAGCACCTGGAGGCATTTGTGACCGGGTCGCCGGAGAGCCCGAAACTGGTGGAGGCTCTCCGACGCCTTGGGCAATTGTTGCGCCGGGACGGCAAAGAGGAGGAGGCCCGACAGATTTACTGGGATGCGATCCGGGCGCACGGGGACGATACCGACCGGGTTGCCGTGGAAGACATGCTGGTGGGACTGGGCCGGATGTATCGTGGGGAGGAGCGGACCCAGCTGGTGGCCAAACTGGGTGACTTGGCGGAGAGGTCGGAACGGGAGAAGAAGCCGCTGCTAGCAGCACGTGCCCTTTGGGCGCAGGCTTCGCTGCTGCAGCGTGACGATCCCGAGCGGGCCCGGCGGCTCTTGCTGCAGGCGGCGGAGATGGTGACTCCGGACCGGGCAACGCCGAATCTGCTGGCAGACTTTGGCGATGCCGCGCGGGCTGCGGGCACGACCGACAAGGCCGAGAAGCTTTATCGGGGCCTCATTGCGTGGCATCCCCGCTCACTGCAAAAGGACCGGGCTTATGCGGGGTTGGGACTCCTTGCCTTGAAAGAGGGCAAGGAACAGATGGCGATGGAGTGGTTTGACCTGTTTGAGAGGGAATCGATCCAGTCTCCGTTGAGGAAGGATGTGCTGCGGGCCCGGGCTGACCTGTTTCTCAAGCGCGGTCAGAACGACCAGGCAGTGGAGCAGCTCGAAGAAATTCTCAAGTTGCAGAACGCACGCGGTTTGCCGTGGGTGGAGGCTCTCTACCAGATTGGGGAAATTTACCTGGCATCGGGGAATCCGGCCCGGGCCATTCCTTATTTCCAACGGATTTATGTGATGTATGGACGCTGGGCGGATTATGTGAGCAAGGCCTATTTGCAGAGCGGGTTGGCATTCGAGAAACTGAACATGCGGGACGAAGCGCGACGGACTTATGAGGAGTTTGTGCAGAACACGACGTTGCACGACAAACCTGAGTTTCCCAAGATCCGCGAGCGGCTGCAGGCCTTGGGCGGGGGAGGTCAGGGATGAGATGCTTCTTTCTGGGGGTGGCGTGGACGTTGTCGGCGGTTGCCATGGTGCTGGCCGATTCATCCAAAGACGTCATTGTGCTGCAAAACGGCCAGAAGGTGGAAGGACGGATCAAGTCTTTCGGGGCGGATCGGATTGTGATGGAGCTGGCGGTGGGGGGTGGGACGGCGGAGGTTCCCTACCAGCGGCAGCTGTTGGACAAACTGACACTCGGACGGTCGCCGGAGGAAACCCGGCTTCTCGAGACCAATGAAACCAAGGATTTGCCGGCACTGAAGGCTTTCTGGGAGCGCCGTGTGCCTTTCCTGGGAGTGCCGGAATCGGACAGTGGCGAGGTGGGCCTGAAGCTGGTTCGCTTGTTGCTGGCAGAGGGCAGTGCCGATTCAGCGAAGGAGGCACTCGATTTAATTGCCCGGATTGAGTCGGGTGATTGGAGTTCGGCCCGGCGGGCTGCGGCACCCGGCCTGCGGGTTTCGGCACTTCTGAAAGCGGGGCAGACGGATAAGGCCGAGGCGGAGCTGGCCCGGTTGGAGACGGTTTCCGGGGCGGATGAGATGGCGATTGCCTCTGCCCAGATCCAGCAGCGGCTGGTCCGGGCGCAGAAGGCTTGGGATGATTTGATCGCTCTGGAGGAGGAGTTTCCTCGCTGGGACCTCATCCCGGCCAAACGGAACGAGCGGGCGCACCTGATCAACGACGCGCTCGACCACGCGCTTTACCCTGCGGTATTTCACGCTTCGTTTCGGAAGTTGTCCGCCGATGGCTTGTTCCTGGCCGCTCAGATTTACAGCCGCGCCGGTGAGCCTGATCGTGCGGCGGTGCTGCTTGAAGAAATTATCCGTGAGTTCCCCGAACCCGAACTTGTTCCCAAAGCCCAAGACCTGCTCAAGAAACTAAAACCCCAGACCTGATCCAAAGGAAATCCATGAACCCTGAA
>CALFVM010000112.1 GCA_937928665.1 uncultured Candidatus Methylacidiphilales bacterium | reverse complement strand
TGGAGAAGTCGCCGATTTCGACGACACGGACGGTCTCGCCGTATTTATCGCCGAAGAACTGGAGGATGGAGGGATCGCCCTTGACCTCGGCGTAGGGTCGTTCCGACCAAGTGACGGAAAAGGAGGCAGCGATTTGTTGGTTGATCAGGGATTCGACGCGGGCGAGTTGGTCGGGTTTGAGGGCTTCGAGGTGGGAGAAATCGAACCGGAGCCGGTCGGGTCCGACGTAGGAGCCTTTCTGGCCGACGGTGGGGCCGAGGACTTCGCGGAGAGCCCAGTGGAGGAGGTGGGTGGCGGAGTGGTGGGCTTCGATCCGGGCACGGCGGACGGGGTTGATGACGGCACGGACGGGAAACTCGATGGCGTCGAGGAGATCGACGTCGGGGGTGAGATGGGCGATGCCGCGACCGGCTTTACGGGTGTCGATGATTTCGATGCGGCGTCCGGCGAACTCCAGGTAGCCGGTGTCGCCGAGCTGGCCGCCCATCTCAGCGTAGAAGGGGGTAGGGGAGAAGTAGAGCCGGGCAAGAACGGGATTGTCGGGTTTGGCACCGAAATCGATTTTATAGGTGGCAACCTGGATGAGGGCGTCGGTTTGGTCGTAGCCGACGAAGGTGGCGGTGGGGATGGAGTCGTCGGTTTCGCTGACGCCGATGATTTCTTTTTTTTGCGCGGCGCGAGAGCGGTCCTGTTGCTCGCGCATGAGAGTGTCGAAGCCTTCGATATCGACGGAGAGGCCGCGCTCGCGGGCCATGAGTTCGGTCATGTCGAGGGGGAAGCCGTAGGTGTCGTAGAGTTTGAAGGCAATGGGGCCGGGGACGATTTGGGGTTGAGTGGAGGCGGGATTGTGCGAGGAGAGGAGGAACTGGTTGAAGAGTTCGATGCCTTTGTCGAGGGTTCGGTTAAAGTTTTCTTCCTCCGCTTTCAAGACGCGTTCGATGGTGGGGAGTTGTTGGCGGAGTTCGGGGAAGGTATCGCCCATGGTATCGGCGAGGACGGCGGCGAGCTGGAAGAAGAAGGGTTCGCGGAGGTCGAGGGCACGGGACCAGAGGATGGCGCGACGGAGAATACGGCGGAGGACGTAGTTGCGACCGTCGTTGCCGGGGAGGATGCCGTCGGCGATGGAGAGGGAGAGGGTGCGGATGTGATCGGCGATGACGCGGAAGGCGACGTCTTTGCGTTCTCGTTCGGTGAGGCCGAGGAGACCGTGGCGGGGGAGGGTGGAGGTGTAGGTTTGGCCGGAGAGGGTTTCGAGTTTGCGGAAGATGGGAGCGAAGACGTCGGTTTCGTAGTTGGAGATGGTGCCGGAGAAGTCGGTGAAGTTTTTCGTGCACTGGATGATGGAGCAGGCCCGTTCGAAGCCCATGCCGGTGTCGACGTGACGGGCGGGGAGGGGCCGGAAGGAGCCGTCTGGATTGGCGTTGAACTGGATGAAGACGAGGTTCCAGATTTCGATGCAGCGGGAATCCCCGGCGTTGACGAGGGTGCCGCGGGTGTCTCCGTGTGGGGTGAGGTCAACGTGGAGTTCGGAGCATGGGCCGCACGGACCGGTTTCGCCCATCATCCAGAAGTTATCTTTTTTGTTGCCGCCGACGATGTGGACGTCGGGATCGAGTCCGGCGGCGGAAAAAAGAGCGGCCCAGGCGTTCCGGGCTTCCTGATCGAACTCGGCGGGGTCGCCGGGCCCGGGTTGATAGACGGTGGCGTAGAGACGGGCGGGAGGAAAGTTCCAACGTCCGACGACCAGTTCCCAAGCCCAGGCGATGGCTTCTTGTTTGAAGTAATCGCCGAAGGACCAGTTACCCAGCATTTCAAAGAAGGTGTGGTGATAGGTGTCGAGTCCGACGTCTTCGAGGTCGTTATGTTTGCCTCCGGCGCGGATGCATTTTTGGGTGTCGGCGGCCCGGGGCGGGATGTATGGGCAGGGGACCTCGTTGAGGAAGATGGGGACGAACTGGTTCATGCCGGCGTTGGTGAAAAGGAGGCCGGGGGATTCGGGCAGGAGGGAGGAGGAGGGGACGATGGTGTGCCCTTTGGCCCGGAAGAATTCGAGGAAGCTCTGGCGGAGTTCAGCGGACGTCATGAGCCCACGAAGGTAGCGGCCGGACGAGGGCTGACAATGCCGGAAGCAGGGCTCATTTAAGCCCGGCGCAAGCAGCGCACAGGAGAGTTTCAGGGCAGGCTTCGAGGCGTTCTAACTCGATGGGAGCCCCGCACTTGGCGCAGTAGCCGTAAGTGCCTTCATCCATGCGGGTGAGGGTGGCCCGGAGGGCTTCACGGAAGGCGAGGCGGCGTTGCTGGGCGTTTTTGGCGATCTCGTGGTGCATGAGGGAGTCCTGGCGGGAGAGGCGGCCTTCGGTTCCATCGAGTTTGCCGGGCGGGGCGGCCTTTTCGCCTTCAGCAATTTCCTGTTCGAGTTGGGCGAGGGTGTCACGCACCCGGATTTCGAGTTCGATCAGTTTATCAACATCCATGTGGTTGAGATTAGGGTTGGGTAAAGGCGTCGCCAAACCGAATCGGAGTGCGGAGAGGGGCTGGTTCAGAGGCCGATCTCTTTCAACCATTGGACGGAAGCGAGGAGACCTTGGGGATAAGCGGTGGCGGGCTGGTAGCCGAGCAGTTGGGTGGCTTTGGCATGGGAGAAGGATTGGTGGATGCCCATGATTTGGACGGCCTGGCGGGAAAGGAGTGCGCCGGTTCTGCAACCGGTGATCTGGCGGGCGAGCCGGTAGCCACATTCCATGGCGGTGCCAAGGCCGGCGGCGATCGGATAAGGAAGGCTGACGGAGCGGAAGGGGTAGCCGAGTTCGCGGGCGAGGTCGTGAAGGAACTGGTGCCAGGTTAGCTCGGTGGAGTCGGAAAGGTTGAACGACTCGCGCAAGGCGGCTGGGTGGTCGAGGGCGAGGCGGATGCCATTGACGACGTCATCGACATAGACCAGGCCGGCAATGGCACGGCCGTGATTGACCCAGAGCATGAAGCCGTCGCGGAGGGCGCGGGCGAACTCGCCGAGGACGGAGACGGAGCCAGGGCCGTAAACAGTGGCGGGACGGACGATGGTCCAAGGCAGTGTGGATTGGACAACGAGTTCTTCGGCTTGGCGTTTGGTTTCGGCGTACCAGTTGAAGTGCGGTGGGCGGGGCGGGATGGTTTCGTCATGGCCAATGACGCCGGGGTGACCGTAAACATCGGTGGTGCTGACGTGGACAAAGCGCTGGAGAAGCTGATGGGAGGCAGCCTGGAGAAGGTTCTGGGTGGCCTTGACGTTGGCGGAGCGGATTTCCTCAAGGGTGCCCCAATCGGAAACGTGGGCGGCGAGGTGACAGACGGCATCGACGCCCCGGAGGACGTCATGCAGGGAGGAGGGATCGGTCAGGCTGGCGCGCACGACGCGGACCGAGTCGGGCCAGTCGGTGGGGAGAGAGGAGGAGGCCCGGAGGAGGCAGATGACGTGGAAGCCGTCTGCGGCCAGGCGGTGAACAAGGCGACGTCCGATGAATCCGGAGGCTCCGGTGACGAGGACCGTTCTGGTCATCGGGTCGGGTCCGGTGCGAACTTCAAGCCTCCGAGCGAACGGCAGAGGGGGAGGTTCCGCCGAGGGTACGCCGGGCGATGTCGTAGATCGTTTTCCAGTTCCGGCCTTTGGCGTCGCGGCAGGAGGTGAGGACCTGGTCGAGTGCGTTCAGGAACTGGGTAATGTGGGCTTCGGTGGCGACGAGGGGGGGAAGAAGTTTGATCACGTCGTTGTGGCCGGAGGCCATCGTGATGATGTGATGATCGCGGTGGAGAGGGATGACGACGAGTTGAGGGAAGAGCCCTTCACTGGCGGCGTGGATCAGTTTCCATTCGATGCGGTCGCGGAGTGAACCTGGGCAGCCGAGTTCAAAGCCAACCATCAGCCCCATGCCGCGGACCGATTTGATGAGGGAATGTTTTTCGCGGAGGCGATGGAGGCCGGCGAGGAGGGAGAGGCCGAGTTGTTCAGTTTTCTCGACGAGTCGTTCTTCCTCCATGACGCGGATGGAGGCGAGGCCGGCGATCATGGAGAGGCGGTTGCGGCCGTAGGTGGAGTGCTGGACGTAGCAGCGGTCGAGGGAGTTGATGACTTTGTTGTAGATGGGTCGGCGGGTGATCATGGCACCGACAGGCATGTAGCCGCCGCTGAGGGCTTTGGCGACCAGGACGAAGTCGGGTTCGATGTCCCAGTGTTCAAGGGCGAACCATTTACCGGTGCGGCCGAGGCCGGTCTGGATTTCGTCGAAGATGAGGTAGGTGCCGTATTTTCGGCAGAGGGTTTCGACTTGTTTGAAATAGCCGGGATCAGGGACGGTGACGCTGCGGCCCTGGATAGGTTCAACGATGAAGGCGGCGACGTCTTTCTTTTTGAGTTCGGCTTCGAGGCGTTCGAGGTTGTTGAAGGGAACGGTTTGGCATCCGGGGAGGAGGGGGCCGAAACCGTCTTTGAAGTAGGATTCGCTGGTGACGGAAAGGGCACCATAGGTCAGGCCGTGGTAACCTTGATCGCAGGAGAGAAGGCGGGGTCGGCCGGAGGCGGAGCGGGCGAACTTGAGGGCGGCTTCAACGGCCTCGGTGCCAGAGTTGGTGAAGAAAACGGCGTTGAGTTCGGAGGGCAGATGGCGGCAGATGGCTTCGGCGAGTTCGCCGGAGTGGGAGCTGTAATGAATCTGGACGCCATCGGGCAGGTCGCTTTCGAGGGCGTCAATCAGGGCGCGTTTAATGGCGGGGTGATTGTGGCCGAGGCTGGCGAAGCCTTCGCCGCTGTGGAAATCGAGGTAGGAGGTTCCGTCCTCGGTGAACAGATTGCATCCCTGGTAGCGGGTGTAGTGCTTGTTGAAGCCGAGGATGCCCATGACTTCAACGAGCTTGGGATTGAGGTATTTGGAGGCGAGGTGATAGGGATCAGGGGAGCGGGTAATGGCGTGCTTGGCGGAGTTCATTATTTTCTAGGTTGAAAGACGGAATGGAGGGTGCGTGTTGTCAGCAAGTTTGGGTGCCCTTCATTCCCAGCCGAGACAATCCAGGCTGGATCAACTTTCAAGCTGTCCGGACCCCGGCAGCGCCGCTGTGGTTAACCCAAAGCAAATTAAGAAAGCCTCGAAAACATTCCACCGGAAGGCGCATGCCGCAAGTGAAAATTGAGGGGGCGAGTTATGGATAGCGGGTGGTCGGTGCGGCCTGCGGGGCTGAAAGACCGCCTCGACATCAGGGGAGGTTGGAACTTGCAGGCTGCGTCGGCGTTAGGGTGTGGACGGTAAGGCACTATCCGGCTTCGGCTTCGTAGCTAATCTACACGTTCCAGCCCTTGCCTTGGCCGAGGGTGAAGTTGGTTCTGCGCCCGAATGGATCGTGGGCGAAGGTGAGGGTCGAGGGGGAGAGGTTGGGTTGGGAAGAGGAGGCGAGGCGGCCGAAGGTGTCGTCGGACCAGGAGGAGGTGCCGGTGGCGTCGATCATGCCGGTGCGGCGACCGAGGTTATCGTAGGAGAAGGAGACGGAAGGGTCGGAGGGGTAGGTGACGGA
>CALFVM010000111.1 GCA_937928665.1 uncultured Candidatus Methylacidiphilales bacterium | reverse complement strand
CCCGGGATTCTCACCTTCAACGCGGCCCGCTGCTCCTCGGTAAACGCTATCTCATCTAAAATCCGGTTTTGGCGATGGGCAAGGTGCGCCGGCGCCGCCTGGGAAACGATCGCCTCCATCCCAACTAACTCTCGATCTGATCGCTCAGTCGTGCGCGATCCGCTGCCAGAGCCGCGATCGCCGCAGCAGGAGCCGTCGGCACCGGCTCCCCCTTCGGCGGATCCGACGGCTTCCATAACGCACGGGCGGCGTAACCCGCCACCAGGCCGGCGAGGAGGCAAAGGACAAACCCAAACAAACGAAGGGCCATAGCCATCAGGGTAATCCTAAAGGCTCTTGGCCTGACAGGGGAAAATCAGCCCGGCCGCTCAAATGTTCATGCCACACGTCGCTTTTTTCCGCCGCCGACCCTGTCTTCAATGCGGCTAGACCTCGAGCAGGCCAGGGTCAGGGGAAGGCAAGGCCAGACCGTTGCCCAGGCGGGCTGTCTCGCCGTCACCAAGCTCTGGCTACAATGAGAAGCACAGGTTCGATCCAACACCCTTCGCGCAGAACGGTCACCGGCACATGCCCGATCTCAGCCGTTGTTCAATTTCCGTCTTCGACCCAACGCCACCTGTCTTAGCCCATCCTGTCGGCGAACCATCCGGAGGAAACCCGCCTCACTGGTGTCCTCCTCCCCGCAAAGGTGAAGCAATCCGTGACATATGTAAGTCAGAACTTCCTCGTGCAGGCCCAACCCGGTAACTGCCCGCTGCCGTTCCGCCACGGCCGGACAAACCGCGATCTCTCCCCAGGGAAACGTGATCACATCGGTCGGGCTCGGATCCCCGCAAAACTGTCCATGCACCTGTCCGCTGAATCGCGGGGAAACCAGAACCACGCCCACCTCCTCAACTTCTCTCGGCCACTCTTGTCGCAGGGCCTGCACTGCCCGGCCCGTTTCAATCTTCAGACGACCAAGCTCCAGCTCAAACTTCCGCTGACGGTTCTCCACCCAAACCGCCGGGCCGTCAGCTCTTCTCACGATCGTTTCCCGTCTTCTTTGGGTATTCCACCCTGGCGTGAAGCATGTTCTTCAACGTAAAACTAAACCGGTCGGTGATGGCAGCCAACTCATTGAATGTCAAATGCGACTCATTGAGCTGCCCGTCCTCCACCCGCTCCCGGACGATTTCCCTGACCAAATTTTCCACTTTCTGTGCCGTTGGATTCTTCAACGAACGCGATGCGCTTTCAATCGAATCGGCCAGACTGACTATGGCCGCTTCTTTGAACTGCGGTTTCGGCCCGGGATAGCGAAAGGACTCCTCCTCCACATCAGGCACATCGTCCTCCCGCAAGCCGAGGATTTTGCCTCCGGCCCGGGCGTCCGCCGCTTCCTGCAACGCTCGCTTGTAAAAATAATAAACCAGCGAATCACCATGATGCTGTTGGATGACATCGACAATCGGCTTGCGAAGACGATATTTCAGGGCCAGATCGACCCCATCCTTAACATGCGCTATAATAATCAGCGCACTCATTGAGGGGCTCAAACCATCGTGCGGATTGACCTCATTGGAGTTGTTTTCCACGAAATAGTTTGGCTTGGTCAGTTTGCCGATATCATGAAAGTAGGAGGAAACACGGCACTGGGTCGTATTGGCTCCGATGCTTTCCGCCGCCGCTTCCGCCAGCGTGGCCACCATGAGGCTATGTTGATAGGTCCCGGGTGCCTCAATCATCATTCGCCGGAGGATAGGGTGATTCAAATCCGTCAATTCCACCCAAGAGATCTCGGTAATCCGGTCAAACAACCACTCAAACACCGGCAGAATGGCACTGACCACCAGAGCCGTTCCAACGCCCAAAAGCACGGCCCACGATGATTGCACCAGCAGAAAAACCAGTTCAAATCGTTTCAAACTCCCGAGTAATAAGGCACACAGCAGACCCACGACTCCCACCGCCACCCCCGCCATCAACAAATCCGACCGCCGCCGAATGCGCCGTGTAAAATAGGAAGCCGCAAACGCCGGCAAAAGGTTGGCCAACAAAAACTCCGGCGATGAATCAATAAACAAATTCCCCAATAACCCCAAAAACAACCCCACAATCAAACCGGCGTGGGGCGCAATTAAGATGCTGACCAGCATCGGAGCAAACGCCGCCGGCACGATCAACTGAGCCGGAGCGACATCATAGATGTGAATCACGTCGCTGTACAAATAGAGAAACTTGTTCGCCGTCAGATTCACCAGAACGCTCGCCAGCAAGAGCAACAGCAGGTGATTGCTGCGCCACGCCTCGGGCACCCGGAACGGAACAACTGAACAAAAAACCAGCATGAACAGGGCAGTGAACACCAGCACCTGCTCCGCTGCCACCCCACTGCCCCACAAACCCAGCCGGGCCAACGCCAGCGCGGAAAGAACCAGCAGAATCACCCGCACGGGAACACTCTCCTCCATCCAGGCCGATAACGTCCCCTCGTCCGTGGCCAGCTTGCGACGGACTTTGCCCGACGACAGACCCTCCCGGACCAAAGCCCACCGCTTGAGCCAGCCCATCATAAGGTCATACTCGTTTGCTTCACTCCCCGATGGTGGCGGTAGGCATCCACGATCGCCGCCACAAGTTCATGCCGGACAATATCCGGATTCTCAAAACGCTGGAAATAAATCTCCGGCACCTCCGACAACGCCTGCACTGCTTCGACCAACCCGGACTTCCGGTTGTGCGGCAGGTCCACTTGCGTCGGATCCCCCGTGACCACGCACCGCGAATCCTGGCCCAGCCGCGTCAAAAACATAAACATTTGCTCGGTCGTCGCATTCTGCGCCTCGTCCAAAATAATAAAGGCGTGCTTTAACGTCCGGCCCCGCATGTAAGCCAACGGCGCGATTTCAATGATTCCCTTGTCCATCGCACGCTGAATCTCCTCCACCTCCAGCATTTCACCCAAGGCGTCGTACAGGGGTCGCAGATACGGAAATAACTTCTCCTGCAGATCCCCGGGCAAAAAACCAAGCGCCTCACCCGCCTCCACGGCCGGACGGGTTAAAATGATCCGGCTGACCTCCTCATTTTTCAAGGACGCCACCGCCATGGCCATGGCTAGAAAGGTCTTGCCCGTCCCGGCTGGGCCTATTCCGAAAACCAAATCATACTTCCGGATCGCATCAATGTAGCTCTTCTGTGTCTGCGTCTTCGGAACAACCGGTGGCTTCTTCGGCGACGTCTGAATCCGCGAATCCCACAGGTCCTCCAGACGCAACCCGTTGTTCTTCGCTACTGCCCCCAGCGAATAACGAAACTCCTGCCGCCGGATTTTTACCCCTTTTTGACTGGCCAAATGGAGCTGCTGGAACAATTGCTGCGTCTTCCC
>CALFVM010000110.1 GCA_937928665.1 uncultured Candidatus Methylacidiphilales bacterium | reverse complement strand
GCCGAGGGTGCCGAGGTCGAGGGGTTTGAGGCCGGAGGGGAGACGGCGCGGGTAGGTGACGGCGTATTGGATGGGGAAGCACATGTCGGAATGGCTGAGCTGGGCGAGAAGGGAGCCATCGACGAATTGGACGAGGGAATGGACGAGGCTTTGGGGGTGGACAACGACATCAACGCGGTCCATGGGGACGTCGAAGAGCCAGCGGGCTTCGATCATTTCAAGGCCTTTGTTGAAGAGGGTGGCGGAGTCGATGGTGATTTTCCGGCCCATGGTCCAGGTGGGATGTTTGAGGGCCTGGGCGACGGTGACGTGTTCGAGGTCAGCGGCGGGGGTTTGGCGGAAGGGACCGCCGGAGGCGGTGAGGATGAGTTTATCGATTTCGGCGGTGCGGGCGTTTTGGAGGCATTGGAAGATGGCGTTGTGTTCGCTGTCCACGGGGAGGACGGCGCGGTTGAGACGGTGGGCCTCGCCCATGACCTCTTCCCCGGCCATGACGAGGATTTCCTTGCTGGCTACGGCGAGGTCTTTGCCGGTGCGAAGGGCGGCGAGGGCGGGGCGGAGTCCGGCGGTGCCGACGATGGCGACGAGGACGAGGTCGGCCTCGGTTTCCTCGACAAGGCGGACAAGGCCGTCGGGGCCGGCGAAGCAGGGGATGCCGGGCGGGAGGTGGCCGTCGAGGTCGGCGGCGCGGGTAGGGTCACCGACGGCGACGGCGGCGGGCTTGAATTCGGCGGTGAGTTGGGCGAGGCAGTCGGTATTGGAACCAACGGCCAGGCCAACGAGGCGCATATCATCGGGGAGGGCGCGGGCGACTTTGCAGGTGCTTTGACCGATGGAGCCGCTGGCACCGAGGAGGATGACCCGTTTCATGACCACCACCCTGCCCCGGAGATGGCTTGGAGGTAAAAATAAAAAAGTGGGCCGGTGAAAAGGAGGCTGTCGACGAGGTCGAGGAAGCCACCGATGCCGGGGATGGTGGAGCCGGAGTTTTTGATGTGGGCATCCCGTTTGATGAGGGATTCGCCGAGGTCACCGACGACGGAGACCATGCCGAGGCCAATACCGAGGATCCAGGCATGGGAACCGGCGAGGATGGCGAGGCGGTCGGGGAAGAAGTAGACGAGAATGAGGCTGCACAGGAGGGCGGCCAAGATGCCACCGGTGAAACCTTCCCAGGTTTTGCCGGGGCTGATGCGGGGAATCATTTTGTGGCGGCCGAGGAAGGAACCGGTGAGGTAGGCGCCGGCGTCGGTCATTTTGGTAACGGCGATGAGATAAAGGGCGAGGACGAGCCCTTCGCCGGGAAGACCGGGGCGGAAGAGGAGGGCGATGAGGAAGTGAAAGAGGTAGGGGACGTAGAAGAAGCCGAGGACGGTGAGGGCGATGGTGGTGGTGGAGGTGGTGTGATCTTTTTCGAAGACCTGGCGGGAGATGGCACCGATGATGACGACGAGGATGGCGAGGGCCTGCCAGTCGAGCCAGTCGGGAAGGTCGCCGCGGCCGGAGAGGATGCAGAGGGCGAAGAAGACGGCGCCGCAGATAACGCCGGCTTTTTGAAAGACCTTGAGGCCGCGGGCGCGTTGGAAACCGTAGAATTCCCAGAGGGCGAGGAGGCCGGCGAGGGCGGCGAGGCAGGCAGCAGCGGTGGCGAGTTGGAACCAGATGAGGCTGACGATGGCGGCCCAAATGACGAGGAAGGAGAAGAGGCGGGGGAGGAGCATGGCACTAGACGCGGCCGAAGCGACGTTCGCGTGTGGCGTAGTCGGCGAGGGCGCGTTGAAAGTCGGTTTCGGCGAAGTCGGGCCAAAGGGTGGAGGTGACGTGGATTTCGGCGTAGGAAATTTGCCAGAGGAGGAAGTTGCTGACGCGCATTTCTCCGCTGGTGCGGATGAGGAGGTCGGGATCGGGGATGTCGTGGGTGTAGAGGGCGGAGGCAAAGGTGGCTTCGTCAATGGAATCAGGGTTGAGCTGGCCGGAGGCAGCCCGGCGGGCGAGGGCGCGGGTGGCTTCGAGGATTTCGATGCGGGCACCGTAGGAGAGGGCGAGGATGAGGGTCATGCGCCGGTGATGGGCGGTGCGTTGGATGGTGCGGTCGAGCTGTTTACGGACGTTGGCGGGGAGGTCGTCGAGGCGGCCGATGGCACGGAGGGAAATATCGTTTTCGGCGAGTTCTTTTTCGTAACGTTTAAGAGTCTCGACGAGGAGACTCATGAGAGCGGAGACTTCGCGGGCGGGGCGTTTCCAGTTTTCGACGGAGAAGGCATAGAGAGTGAGGAAGCTAACGCCGGCTTTGGCGGCCTTGGTAATGGTGCGGCGGGCGGCGTTGGCACCTTCGCGGTGGCCTTCGATGCGAGGGAGATTGCGTTGTTTGGCCCAGCGACCGTTGCCGTCCATGATAACGGCGACGTGGCGAGGAACCACTCGTTCCGTCGCGTTCGGTGGGGTCATGGGCAGGAGAAGGTTTGCTCGCGGCCGGGTCCGACGGAGATGGTGGTGATGGGAGATCCAGTCAGGTGGGCCAGGGCGTCGAGGTAGGCACGGGCTTCAGCAGGGAGTTTGCGCCAGGAGCGGATGCCGGAGGTATCACGCCGCCAGCCTTTGAAGGTTTTGAGGATGGGGCGGCAGCGGGCGAGGTCGGTGATGGAGCTGGGAGGGGCGTTGAGGCGTTTCCCATCAAGAGAGTAGGCGACGCAGACGGGGATGCGGTCGAGGGCGTCGAGTCCGTCAAGGTTGGTGACGGCCCATTGATCGACACCGTTGATGATACGGGCGAAGCGGACGAGGACGGCATCGAACCAACCGCAGCGGCGGGCGCGTCCGGTGGTGGCACCGAATTCGCGGCCGAGTCCATGGAGGTAATCACCGAGGGCGTCGTCTTGGGAGGGCATGGGGCCTTCGCCGACGCGGGTGGTGTAGGCCTTAACGACGCCGATGACGCGGTCGATAGCGTGGGGGGGGAAGCCGGAACCGGTGCAGGCACCGGCGGCGGTGGTGTTGGAGGAGGTGACGTAGGGGTAGGTGCCGAAGTCGATGTCGAGGAAGGTGCCCTGGGCGCCTTCGAAAAGGAAGGATTTGCCAGCCTGCCGCCAGCGGTGGAGGAGGTCGACGGTTTCGACGATGTAGGGTTGGAGGTCGCGGGCGGCAGCGGCGAGGTCGCGGAGGGTGGCGGGGATGTTGACCTGTTCCCAGTTGCGGGCGCGGCAATCGGCGTTGATGGCGCGGCACTGGGCGCGGAGTTTGGTGGAGAAGGTGTCGGGGTCGAGGAGGTCGTGCATGCGGAAGCCGATGCGGGCGATTTTGTCGCCGTAGGCGGGGCCGATGCCGCGTTTGGTGGTGCCGATTTTGCGGCCTTTTTGGCTTTCGCGTCCGGCGTCGATGAGGCGGTGGTAGGGGAGGACGAGGTGGGCGCGATCGCTGATGAAGAGGCGGCCTTTGGTTTTGATGCCGCGGGCTTCGAGGCCGCGGATTTCTTCGAGGATGGAGACGGGATCGATGACGGTGCCGTTGCCAATGACGCAAAGGCGACCGGGTCGGAGGATACCGGAGGGGATGAGGTGGAGGACGAATTTTTCGCTGCCGACTTCGACGGTGTGTCCGGCGTTATTGCCGCCTTGAGAGCGGACGACGACGTCGGTGTGTTCCATGAGGACGTCGATAATTTTGCCTTTTCCTTCGTCGCCCCACTGGCCGCCGACAAGGATTTGGGCGAGGCCTTTTTTGGCGGGAGATTTCATGGGCGGCCGATGGAGTGGTATTCGAAGCCGAGGCTGCGCATTTCTTCGGGGTTGAGGAGGTTACGCCCGTCGAAGACGATGGGGGAGCGCATGAGGGATTTAAGACGGCCCCAGTCGAGGGATTTGAATTGTTTCCATTCGGTGGCGATGACGAGGGCTTCGGCACCGTCGGCAGCGGTGTAGGGGTCGGGGGCGAGTTGGATTTCGGGGTGGGCGTCGCGGACTTTATCCATGGCCTCGGGGTCGTAGGCGAGGATGTAGGCACCTTCTTTGATCATGCGGAGGGCAAGATCGACGGCGAGGCTGGAGCGGATGTCGTCGGTGTTGCCTTTGAAGGCGAGTCCGAGCTGGGCGATTTTTTTGTCGCGCAGGACCCAGAGGATGTCGTGCATTTTTTTGAGGAAGCGGCGGGGCTGGTCCTCGTTGATGCGTTCGACTTCTTTGAGGAGGTCGAAGGAGTAGCCGAGTTCGTCGGCGATTTTGATGAAGGCTTTGATGTCCTTGGGGAAGCAGGAGCCGCCGTAGCCGAGGCCGGCGTTGAGGAAGGCGCGGCCGATGCGGTGGTCGGCGCCCATGCCATCGGCGACCTTCATGACGTCAGCACCGGCGGCTTCGCAGATGGCGGCGACGGCGTTGATGTAGGAGATTTTGAGGGCGAGGAAGCTGTTGGCGGCGTGTTTGATGAGTTCAGCGCTGTTGAGGTCGGTGACCATGAAGGGCGCGTTGAAGGGGGCGTAAATTTCCCGCATTTTTTCGAGGGGGCGCGGGGAATTGGCACCGACGACGATGCGGTCGGGTTTCATGAGGTCGGCGATGGCGCTGCCTTCGCGGAGGAATTCGGGGTTGCTGACGACGTCGAATTCGATGCCGGGCTGGGCGTAGCGGCGGATGGTTTCGGCGACTTTCTCGCCGGTTTTGACAGGGACGGTGCTTTTGTCGACGATGACGCGGTAGCCGGTGAGGGCTTCGGCGATTTCGCGGGCGACTTTTTCGACGTAGGAGAGGTCGGCCCAGCCGTCGTCGCGGGCGGGGGTGGGGACGGCGATGAAGATGACTTCGGTTTGGTCGACGGCGGCGCGGGTGTCGCCGGTAAAGTGGAGGCGGTCGAGCTGGACGTTTTTGCGGACGAGTTCTTCGAGGTCGGGCTCGTAGATGGGGATATCGCCGGCCTGGAGGCGTTTGATTTTGTTGGGGTCGTTATCGACGCAAATGACGTGGTGGCCGACTTCGGCGAAGCACGTCCCGGTAACGAGTCCGACGTAGCCGGACCCAATAATGGCAATGCGCATAGGGCTCAATTGCTAATGGAAAGAGCCGTCGAGGGGAAGGCTTTTAAGGTGAAAGTGAAAAAGAAACCGAGGTCGTTTTCGATGGCCTGGTTTTGGCGGGCGAAGACGGTGAGGGCGGAATTCCAGGTGCGCCAATCGCGATAGAGGGTGTAGCGCTGTTCCTGGAGGACGCTGTTCTGGGCTTCGAAGGCGAGTTCGGTTTCGAACTGCCAGCTTTCATTGATGCGCCAGAAGGCGCCGGCCGAAAGGAGGTTGCTGTCGGGAAAGTTGCGGACGAGGCGGTCGATATTGGACAGGTAGCTGTGGCCGGCGCGGAGTTCGAGGGCGGGGAGGGCCTGCCAGGTGAAGCGGTTGTTGACTTCGTTAATGCCGCTGCGGACGAGTGCGGTGTTGGCGTAGAGGTGGTAACTGAGCCAGGGGAGTGGGTGGACGGTGAGTTCGTTATAGAGTTGGGGGTAAAGGGCACGGGAATAGCCGGGGAGACCGGCAGCGATGGAGAAGTCGTTGCGTGGATCGATGTTGAGGTCGCCGAAGATGTTCCATTCGATGAGGTCGACGTTGAGACCATCGCGGCGGGTTTGGAGTTTGTTGCGGACGCCGTGGCGGAGGACGTTGAGGCGGCCGATGGAGTCGATCGAGTTGTAGGCACCGAATTGGAGGGGTTGGGCGCGGGTGGAGGGGAGGCGGTTGTCGAATCCGGCGAAGTTTTGGAAATCTTTGCCGAAGGGGTCGGGGGTGTAGGAGTATTCGAGGTAAGGTTCGGCGACGTGGCGGAGGCCGTCGATGCCCCAGGCTTCGTTTTTGTAGTCGCCCCAGGTTTTGGAGATTTTGAAGGACATCT
>CALFVM010000109.1 GCA_937928665.1 uncultured Candidatus Methylacidiphilales bacterium | reverse complement strand
TTATTCACAACCAAGACCTCGTGAAAAAAGCTCTGATCTTCACTGCCGGGTTCGGCGAAGGCCACAACACCGCCGCCCGGAACATCCGCGACGGCCTGGAGTTTGTGGGGGGATCGGATGTGCAGGTTGAGGTGGTTGACCTGTTCGATGATTGTTACGGTCGGCTCAATGACATGGTGCGGTCGGCCTATATTACGGCGATCAACAAAACCCCCAAGCTGTGGCAGGGCATCTACGACATTTTGGACAACACCTCGGTGGTGGAAAACAACCTGGTCGCCCTGTCCCGGATGAAAAAGGCACTTGATCAACTCTTGCGCGAGGCTCAGCCCGACATCGTTTGTTCCACCTACCCACTTTACAACTATTTGATCGACGAACTTTTTGAGAACGGCCGGGAACGGACGTTTCTCCAGGTGACGATGGTGACCGACTCGATTTCGGTCAACTCGCTTTGGTACCGGGCTGATAGCGACTACTATTTGGTGCCGAATGAGGACACGGCCAAGGTGCTCCAGCAGGCAGGGGTCTCTGAGGCGAAGATTCGGGTCTTTGGGTTTCCGGTGCAAATGGCTTTTGTTCAAGAGGAGAACCGGCCCACCGTTCCGCCTCCGGGACCGGATCAACCGCCGCGGGTTCTTTACATCATCAACTCCGGCAAAAACAAGGCGCCGAAGATTGTAGAACAACTCCTTGAACTGCCCGACATCCGGCTGACGGTCACGGTGGGACGCGATGCCAAGTTGCACCGCGAGATTCTCGCACAGACCGAGCCCGTGCGGGATCGGGTGGAGGTGATCGGTTGGACTACCAAGATGCCCGAGCTGCTTATGTCCCATCATTTGGTCATCAGCAAAGCCGGGGGAGCCACCGTCCAGGAGGCGATCGCGGCGGAATGTCCGATGGTGGTCAACCAAGTGGTGCCGGGACAGGAAGAGGGTAACTACGAGCTTCTGCGCCGGAATCACTGCGGCGTGCTGGCGGAGAAACCGAAAGACGTTGCCGCCTGGGTGGCCAAGGCCTTCGAGGCCGACGCCGCCCTCTGGCGGGTGTGGAAGAAGGGACTGCGGGAGATTTCCGTCCCGGATAGCTCGGTGCGGATTGCCCGTTTTCTGCTCGATCACTCGGCTCCGTCCAACATTCCGCCTTCCCGGCTCATTCATTGGAATCCCGCCATGGCACGTCCGGGAGATTCGGCTTCAGGTCCGGATCGCCCTCAGCTCCTTTTGGCCGACCTTCACACCCATACGACTTTCTCGGATGGAAAGCTGACCGTTCGCGAGCTGGTTGATTTCTACGGGCAACGGGAATTCGACGTGCTCGCGATTACCGATCACATTGCCGGGAGCGAACGGTTGCTGGGCAAAGTCTGCAATCTCAGTGGGTTGGTTCTTCCGTTCAACCAGATAGGTGAATACTTCGAGGTGCTGGATCGCGAGCGCAAACGGGCGCGGGAAAAGTACGGGATGCTTCTGCTCACCGGGCTTGAGTTCAACAAAGACGGGCTCAGCCCGAAATCATCCACCCACCTGCTGGGCGTTGATTTGAAGGAGCCCATTGATCCCTCGCAAGACCTTGATGCCATCATCCACGCCATCCATGCCCAGGGCGGTTTGACCATCGCCGCCCATCCCCACCTTATCAGTTCGGCTTGGGGGAAGAACACGCTCTACCTCTGGGACAATCAGGACAAATACAAGCCTCTGATCGACGCCTGGGAAATTGGCAACCGCGATGATTTGTTCAATCCCATCGGGCTCAAGCGGCTCCCTTTTATTGCCAATAGCGACTTCCATAAACCAAAACACATCCGGTCCTGGAAGACGGTTCTTTTCTGCGAGAAAGAGCCGGAGGCAATCAAGGCATGCATCCGGGCCAATCGGGACATCGCGATCACGCTGTACCGGGATCATCTCTTCGCCCGGGGTGCCCAGCTCCCGGTGATCGAAGAAGCCGTCCAGCCCGAGCCAGAACTCGCCTGGACCCGCGCCGCCGCCTTTGCTCCGACTGCGCGAACCGCCTAGTGCGGTGTTACCTAGGGTTGAGGCATTCAAGTGGCTGAGGCATGGGGCGTGTATCGCATGCTTTTACAGGGCGGGGAGAACTGTGGGGCGATCCGAGCGGTCGTGACAATTTTTGTCGCGGGCGTGACAAAAATTGTAACGGGCCCGGCCGGAGCGTTCGAGGTCCACTTTAGGGGTGGACGGGAGGCGGTCAGGACGTGGTCAGGGAGCGGTCAGACGGGGATTATTTTGCTTTGCGCCCGAAGCCGGGGAGGAGTTTCCCGACGGCGAGGTGATGGAGGCCGGCCATGCCGAGGACGAGGATGCCCACGGCGGTGCCGGTGATCGGGGTGGGAACGGCGGCCAAAACGCCGAGGAAAAGTGCCACGGCGGCGGCCCGGCCGTTGGGGTCGCCGCGGATGAACTTTTGGATCATGAAGGTGATCCCGCCGACGGAGAGAAGGCTGAGAAAGATGACGGGAACAAGAAACCCCGCCAACTCGGGGATGGTCCAGACCAAGTCGACCACAACCATACAGATGGCGGCGAGGGGATGGATGAGGGGGCCGTCCGGCTGAGGAGCTTCCGGGGCGGGATTGTCCACGACTTCCGGTACCAAAACCTTGTCCTCAGCCATAGGAAAAAGTTAGCACGAAGCAGAGGGAAGGCAGCAACTTTGTCTAATCTTTGCCGGAAAACCGGCGACGTCTTTCGCGCAGGGCGGCCTGCTCCCGGAAATGGGTGAAAGTTGAGGGCCCGAAAAAGAGGAGGTAGTTGGCGATGGAACCGAGGATGACGAGTCGGCTGTCGGCACCGAAAAGGAAGGCCAGAGCGAGGAATCCGGCGTAAACGATGGCGATCCAGCGGGCCTGAACGGGGATGATAAAAAAGAGCATGATCTGCATGGTCGGAAAGACTGTGCCGAACGGGAGGATGAGAGAGGTTAGCAGCATTTCAGTCCGGATGGGGCCGGGCACGAAGAGGAGGCTGACCAGCGTGAGACTGACGATACCGGTCAGGTAGAAGAGATTGAGTTTGGCGGGACCCCACTCACTCTCGAGATAATCACCGACAAACCAGGTGAACCACAGGAAGATGAGAAAGAAGATGGGGCTGGCCTTGACGGCGGGGACGAGGATGAAGGTGGCAATCCGCCAGATTTCGCCCCGGAGAATGGCCGCCTGGTCGAGTTGGAGGACTTGGATGAAGCCGGGGCTGAGACCTTCGAGGAGGTAGGTGGCCAAGTTGAGGCCGACGAGGTAACGGGTGACGTTGGGAATAGCCCACGCACCGAACCGATCCTCGGCCCAATCGACCCAAGCGGCAACTCTCACGCGGGGAGGCTAAGGCCGGTCGGCGATGGCGTTCCAGTTGATCCCGAGTTTTTCGGCGGCCTCGGCCAGTGGCTTTTCGTGCAGGGTCATGACGGCACGAACCACGGCAGAATCGTCCGCTCGCCCGTCTTTGGCGGAATCGGGGATCAGATCGATGAGTTGATGGGCGTAGATGAGGGCGAAAGTGGCTGCGGCAGCGGTGGTATAGGGGAGGTCAACCAGTTCGCCATCGAAGAAGTCCTCGACAACATCAGCCAGGAACTCGAGCTGGTCGACGAGGTGGGGATACTCCGGCGCGTCGATCTGGGTAAACTCGGCCTTGAGCAGCGGCAGCTCGCTCAAGACCCTCTCGACAACCCGGGGTGTGACCATGGACGCACGGTGGCGGACGAATTCAGCGATTTCAGACATGGCCTGATGGTAGCGGATGCTGCCGCGGAAGAAAGGGGAATGATGAGTGGGCTGTGCAAAAGCGGTTGCCAAATGGAGGCGGTTAGGTTTCAACCGAATTAGACAGCTTGAAGGGAGAGCGACGTTGTGATTCTCAAACAACTATTTAAGCCTGAAGTTCTCGAACTCATTGATGAGGGGATGTGGGACGAGGTCCGCTCGTTTCTGGTCGAATGGGAGGCACCGGAAGTGGCCGAACTGATCATGGAGGTGGACAAGAAACACCGCGTTGTTCTCTATCGCCTCCTGCCCCGCGAATTGGCAGGGGAAGTTTTCGCCCATCTCGATCCAACGCTTCAGAACCACTTGATTGAGGACATGGCCGACGACGAGGCGCGGGGACTGCTTAGCCAGCTTAACCCGGACGACCGAACGGCACTGTTTGAGGAGCTTCCCTCCGACGTGACCAAGAGGCTGCTCCAGATGCTGCCCCAGGTGGAACGGGCCCAAGCCCTCCAGCTCCTTGGTTACCCGGAAGGCAGCATTGGCCGTCTCATGACGACCAAGTATGTGACGGTCAAACCGGACATGACCATCCGGGAGGCTCTGGCCCACATTCGGAAGTATGGGGAGGACAGTGAGACCATGAGCGTCATTTTTGTGACCGACGATCAAGGGCGTCTTCTGGACGACATCCGCCTGCGGCGATTCATCCTGGCCGATCCGGACAAGAAGGTTTCCGAGATCATGGAGTGCAACAGCGTCGCGCTTAACTCCTTCGCCGATCAGGAGGAGGCGGTGACCGCATTCAAGAAACACGATATGTTCTGCATGCCGGTCATTGATAAAGATGGGGTGCTGCTGGGTGCGGTCACGGTCGATGACGTTCTTGACGTGGCTGAAGAAGAGGCGACCGAGGACATTCACAAGGGGGCGGCCATCACCCCGCTCAACCTGAGCTACCGGGAAGTTCCGGTCTGGAGCCTGATCGTGAGGCGGTTGCCGTGGTTGGTTGCTCTTGTTTTCGTCAGTCTTGCTTCTAGCGGGGTGATTGCGGCCTATGAAGAAACCCTAAGTGGAATGATCACGTTGGCCTTTTTTATCCCGCTTTTGATGGGCAGTGGCGGAAACACGGGCTGTCAGGCGGCCACCCTGGTCGTGCGCGCGCTTTCGACCAACGACCTCAAGCTGGGCCAGTGGTTCCAGGCGATGTGGAAGGAAATCACCGTGGGCCTCACGCTTGGCTTGGTCATGGGCTTGGCCAGCGGCATTCTGGGCTTGATCCGGGGCGGAACGGCCACGGGGATCATTGTCGGCATCACCATGTTCATTATTGTTATTGCGACCAACCTGATGGGGTTCTTTATTCCGTTTATTCTGACCAAATTGAAAATGGATCCCGCCGTGGCCAGCAGCCCGCTGATCACTTCGGTGGCCGACAGCGTTTGCCTGCTCATTTATTTTACGGTTGCCTCCTTTTTCATCCCCTACATGGCCTAACCTCCGAGACCGAACCTGTTTTTCGTGATGGCCTTCTTGAGCCACCGAGGTAAGCACTGAAAGGCGACGATTGCCCCCCGAACCGCATGAGTGACCCGTTTAAGCTGACTGAATTAGACCTACTGCCCCAGTGGGCCCGCGAACCCATGCCGCAGGGTGGGGCGGGCTCTTTCGACGGGGATGATGAACCGGCTGAGCACCGGCGGAGACCCGATCGGTTTGAGCGGGAGGAGCGCGACGGGCACAGGGATCGTGACCGAGGCCGTGACCGTCGGGGGCCGCCCCGCGGGGAGCGACGCGACCGCGACCGAGGCCAGGGGAACCCTGGCGGGGCCCGCTCGGAGCGTCCGGGTGGTCCGAAGCTCCGGAGTGGAGGCGGGCCACGGGAAGGGGGGCCCCGGCGGTTCGAGGAATCGCGGCCTGAGCCGGCTGCTCCTCCGCCGGATATTGGCCTGGAGGTGTCCTTCCTGCCCGATCCACACGGAGCGGAGTCGATGGCGCGTCAGATCCGGTCGACCTGTCTGGCCTATCCGGTTTTTGAATTGGCCAAGGTCGCATTGAAGAAGGACATCCGGCACCACGTCATCCTCAGGAAAAAGTCCGACGCCACCCTGGACCTCTTCCGCTGCACGCTTGACGGGACGGTGTGGCTCGACCGCTCGGCGGGTGCTGCGCACGTCGTTGAAAAGCACCTGGGCGTCTTTTATGAAGAGGAGCAGGTTCCTTGCGATCCGCCGAAAGGGAACTTTACCGCCCTGGGCGTGTGCTCTTTGGATCGCACCGTGTTGGGGCCGGTGAATCATCACGACTATCAGAATAACGTCCGTCGCCTGCATCAGAAGAAGTTCGCCCGGATGCCGTTTGAGGACTTTAAGGCGAAGATTCAGATCATCCGGGATGCGGAACAAATCGAGGCCTGGCGTCAATCCCAGGCGTTCAAAACCGTTTACGTGGCCCGGGCCACTCCTGTTTTTCCCAAGCGCGTGCATGAGGGCGAAAGTGTCGCGGTCGTCCCGGAAGCCGCTCCGGCACGGGCACCGTCAGGCGGGCCTGTCGGTGAAACAATGGATGAGCCTCCGGCTGAGGTTCCCGTGTCGGCGGAGACGCCGGGTGATGCTCCGGCTCGACCCCTGGCGGAAACCGCCGTGGCGATCCAGGCCGAGGCGGGAGCCGAACCTCTTGTCGAGGAGACGGCCGCAGAAGTTCCGGCCGCGTCATCCGAAGTGCCTCCCCCGGTGGCTGAGACCGAGCGGTTGGGGACCTTGGCAGAGGTTCGGGACCATTTCCTGCGGACCCACGCGGAGACGTTTTTAGTTCCGGTTGACGAGGTCGTTCTGGAGACGGTGGAAGCCCGGCACAGCGGGTCGGCCGAGATCAGGGAGCAAATCCGGTTCGCCCTGGATCAGGAACTGCGGTTCCCGTTGAAGACGGCCAAGGTGCTCATCCGACAGTTGGGCAAGTTCGGCCTCCAGTTTTTCAAGTGGGGGAAGGGTGCCACCTTCGTCTCGGGTATTCGTCCGAAACGGTTTGAGAGTGATCCAGCCGCCCTGTCGGATGGGGTGCGGGCTGTTTACGAATGGGTGTTGGCCCGACCGGGCGGACGACGGGATCAGCTTTTCAAAGCGATGGCACGGAATCGGTCTGCGGGTGAAGTTATTCCGGCGGCAGCAGCTCCGGTCGGCAGCGAGGGGGAGACAAGCGCAGTGGTCGCGGAAACGCAGCCGGAACCGGCACCGCCGGGTGCCACCGATCTCCTCTGGCTGGTTCGGGAGGGATTGGTGATTGCGTTTGCTGACGGTCGGCTGGATCTGATCCGGGGCGTCCCGAAAAAGACGGAACCCGCTCCTGCGCGGGAGGAGGGAAAGGTGGCGGTCGTGGAGGTCAGGACTCCCGTTCCGGAAACGACGCCGGAGGCTGAAGCACCGGTTGCGGACAGCGGTCCGGCTCAGGTTGATCCGCTTCCGGCCGATCCTTCGGATGATCCCGAGGCGGAGCGGGAAGGGGCTGGCGACGAGCCGGTGTGACGGCAGTGAGCGTGGCCGAGACGGATTTGGCGCGGACTCTGACCGTTAACGAAATCTACGGCAGTATCCAGGGCGAGAGCACATTTGCGGGTGAGCGGTGCGCCTTTGTCCGGCTGACGTTCTGCGATCTCCGTTGCACGTATTGCGACACCGCTTACGCTTTTTATGAAGGGTCGAAGCGGACGATTGCCTCGATTCTAGACGAGGTCGCCGCGCTGGATATTCCCTTGGTGGAGGTGACCGGGGGGGAGCCGTTGCTTCAGCCGAATGCCCCGGACCTGATGCGGGCATTCTGCGAGCGGGGGTATACGGTTCTCGTGGAAACGGCGGGGGCGCACGACATATCGGTGCTTGATGAGCGGGTCATCCGAATTATGGATTTAAAATGTCCGGACAGCGGCATGTGCGACCGGAACCTGTGGTCGAACATCGATCACTTGACCCGGCGCGACGAGGTGAAGTTCGTCATCGGATCGCGTGGAGATTACGAGTGGGCGCGGGATCAGGTGGCTAAGTTCAACCTGGCCGACCGGGTGCGGGCGGTTCTTTTCTCGCCGGTGTTCGGCCGGGTCGAGCCGAAAGCGATCGTGGAATGGATTCTGGCGGATCGGTTGCCCGTCAGGTTCCAATTGCAGATGCACAAGTTCATTTGGCCGCCGGCGGAGCGTGGGGTGTGAGCGGGGCGACCATCCGGCATGTGTACGTTCACGTGCCGTTCTGCACCCATATCTGCCCGTATTGCGCGTTTGTTAAAACCAGGAACACGTTGCCGGAAATGCGGCGGTTCCTGATTGCGCTCCGGGCTGAGGTGACGGCGGCGCGTGCGCGGTTTGAGCTGGTGCCCGACACCGTTTTCTGGGGCGGCGGCACGCCGACGGCGCTTTCGCTGGGGCAGTTGGAGGAGATTTTTGGCTGGTGGCCGTGGGGCGGGGAGGGCGTTGAGTTTACGGCGGAGGCCAACCCGGCGACGGTCTCGGTGAAAAAGGCGGAAACGCTGATCCGTGGGGGTGTCAATCGGTTGAGCCTGGGCGTGCAATCCTTTGATCCAGCGATGCTCCGGCTTCTCGGACGAACGCATGACCGACAGCAGGTGATGGAGACCTTGGAAGCGGCTCGCGCGGCCGGATTCGATAACATCAACCTTGATCTCATGTTCGCCCTGCCCGGCCAGACCGAGGAACTCTGGCGGCGGACGTTGGAGGAGGCCGTGGGTCTCGGCCCGCAACATCTTTCCTGTTACAACCTCAACTACGAGGAAGACACCGAGTTTCTGCAACGGCTTCAGCGGGGTGAGTTTTCCGTTGATCCCGAACGGGAACGCCGTTTTTTCCTTCGGATGCAGGAGGTGCTCTGCGCGGCAGGTTTTGTCCGGGATGAAGTTTCCAACTACGCCCGGCCGGGCTTCAGTTGTCGACATAACTGGGCGTATTGGGACGGAGCCGATTATCTTGGTTTTGGCCCGGGCGCGTGGTCAACGGTGGGGGAAGAACGGTGGCAGAATGATCCGAAGGTCGGAGCCTGGGCGGACCGGGTTGAGCGAACGGGTTCCGGGCGGATTTCAGCGGAACCGCTCTCGGCGCGGACGCGATTGAAGGAACGGGTCATGCTCGGCCTGCGGACGCGGACCGGTGCCCCGTTCGGGTCGGAACTCATGCGGGAGCAGACCGAGGCACTGGTGGCTGAGGGCCTGGCGGAGATTCGTAACGACCGGATCGTTTTGACCTCGAAAGGTCTGCTGGTGGCCGATAGCGTGGCGGAACTGTTTCATGACAATGATTGAAAGTTATGCGCCGGGCCGGGCTGAATTGCTCGGCAATCACACGGATTACAATGGGGGCCTCGTCCTCTCGATCGCTTTGGGGTGTGGGACGACCTTGAAGGGTAGTCGGCGGAACGATGACGTCGTTCGGTTGAGTGCCCTTGACCTCTCGGATCAGGCCGAGTCGACGCTGGCCTCGCTGGCTCCGCGCTCGGATAAGCCGTGGGCGAACTACATTTTTGGCGTGCTGGCGCGGCTACGGGAGCTGGGCGTCTCCCTTGGAGGAGCCGAAATCGGGATTTCCTCAACGCTGCCCCTCGGGGCGGGTCTGAGCAGCAGTGCCGCCCTGGAGATCGCCACGGCGGTGTGGTTCAAAAAGGCCTATCCGTTTGAGATGGATGACCTCGACTTGGCCCGGGTTGCGCAGTGGGCCGAGCATCATTATGCCGGGGTCCGTTGCGGGTTGCTCGACCAGATTTCTGTGTTGATGAGCCGGGAAGGGTGTGTGACCCACATTGATTGCCGGAGCTTTGAGATCGACACCATTCCGGTGCCGTCCGGAGCGGCTTTTGTTTTGGTCAATTCCGGGGTGAAACACGCGTTGGTCGATGGGGAGTATAACCAGAGACGGTCGGCGTGTGAGGAAGTGGCCGCCGCCCTCGGTGTTCACCTGTTGCGGGATGTCGCCGAGAGCGATTTGGACGCGAACGGGGACCGGTTGGATCCGGTTGCGGTGAAGCGTGCCCGGCACATCGTGGGGGAAAATCGTCGGGTGCGGGAGGCGCGGGAAGCACTGGAAATGGGGGATCTCGGGCGATTCGGCAGTCTGATGTTTGAGTCCCATCAAAGCTCCCGGGAACACTTTGAAAACAGTTGCGCGGAATTGGACCTGCTGGTCGATCTGGCGGCTGCGTGTGAAGGATGTTACGGGGCGCGGCTGAGCGGCGGGGGATTCGGGGGAGCGACGATTAATCTGGTGGCAGCAGATGCGGCGGAGGATTTCGCAGCAGAGGTGGCGGCCCACTATCAGGCCCGCACCGGCAAAGAAGCGAGCACGCTTGTTTCGACTGCGGCTTCCGGTGCGCGTTAAGCTGTCGGGTTTGACCGGGAGACGTTACCGGGATGGCATGGGCTCGAACTCAGTCAGGCGGAGAGCACTGTCGCGGGTGGCGATGATCAGAGGGTCGGTGGAGAGAACCTCGCCGGGCGAGCCGAACTCGTTGGTCGGTTCGGCCCACCAGATGCGGGTGAGGCCGAGCCCGGGCACCGGACCGAAAGCACCGGGGTAGGGCCGGGTAACAGCTCGGATGAGGTTGAAGATTTCGGCGGTGGGCTGATCCCAGTCAATCCGGCCATCTTCGGGCCGACGCCCGCCGAAATAGGAGGCCTCGGCATGATCCTGGGGGTGACGCGGAGCGGTGCCGGAAAGGAGAGCATCGAGTTGCCGGTCGAGGATGGAGACGGCGGCGGCGGTTACCCGGTCCATGACCTCAATGGCCGAATCACGCGGGCCGATGGGCACCGGCTCCTGATCGACGATGTCGCCGGCGTCAGGCTCGCGCACCATGTGATGGAGGGTCGCTCCGGTCCGGGTTTCGCCGCGGAGCACGGCCCAGTTTACAGGTGCTTTTCCCCGGTATTTGGGGAGGAGAGAGCCGTGCATGTTGAAAGCGCCGAGGCGTGCGGTGTCGAGCAGAGCCGTCGGGATCATGCGGCGGTAGTAAAAGGAGAAGATGAGGTCCGGGCGGAATTCATGAAGAAACCGGGGCAACCAGTCGGCGGGCGGAAGGCGTTCGGGCGTGAGGAACGAGATCCCGTGGGAGGTGGCCAAGTCAGCCACGGAACGGAACCAGCGGGTTTCGGAGGGATCGTCGGCGTGGGTAAACAGACCGACCGGCCGGACCCCGCGCCGAAGGAGGAGATCGAGGCAATCGTGGCCGACGTTGCTGTAGGCGAAGATGAGAACACGTGGGGTCAGGGAGCCGGGGTGTGAGGCAGGCATGAGGGGGGAGCGTTCAATCCTGGTTCTGGCGGGAAAGGGACGGGCACCCAGGGTCAGACGGGACCGAGGTAGGGGAGGGTGGCAGCGAGGCGTTCGACTTCGGGGAGGCCGTCGAGGAGATCGCCGAGGGCGTCCCAGCGGCCTTCGATGAGGCCGGTGCGGGCGGTGTCCCGGAGACCGCAGGGGACGGAGTCGGTGCCGAAGTGGATGCGGCGGTGGACGACGTCGATGGTGACGGGGAGGTTGGGGTCGGTTTCGATGGCGGCGACGAGGCGGTCGCGGTCGGCTTTTTCGGCGGTGACGCAGGGCATACCGAGGGTGATGGAGTTACCGAAGAAGATTTCGGCGAAGCCCCCGGCGATGATGCCGCGGAAGCCGGCACGGTAGATGGATTGGGGGGCGTGTTCGCGGGAGCTGCCGCAGCCGAAATTGTTTCCGGAGATGAGGATGGAGGCGGCGGTGAAGCGGGGGTCGTTGAGAGGGTGGGGTTTGGGGTTGCCGTTTTCGTCGAAACGGACGTCGTAGAACATGTATTGGCCGAGCCCGTCAAAGGTAACGCATTTCATGAAACGGGCGGGGATGATGCGGTCGGTGTCGAGATCGTCGCCAGGGACGTGGACGGCACGGCCGGTGACAGAGAGGATGGGGGGGAGGGGCATGGTGGGCTCTGGGTGGAAGGTTGGCGTGGATTAGTTGGCGAAGACCTGTCGGGCGTCGCTGACGCGGCCGGTGACGGCGGCAGCGGCGACCATGACGGGGCTCATGAGGAGGGTGCGGCCGGTGGGGCTGCCTTGACGGCCCTTGAAGTTGCGGTTGCTAGAGCTGGCACAGAGTTCGTCGCCGCGGAGTTTGTCCGGGTTCATTGCCAGGCACATGGAGCAACCGGCGTCGCGCCATTCGAAGCCGGCGTCTTTGAAGATTTGGTTGAGGCCCATGTCCTCGCAGAGTTTCTGAACGCCCTGGGAGCCGGGAACGGCAATCGCGCGGACGCCGGGGGCGACTTTGCGCCCTTTGAGGAATTTGGCGACTTCGATGAAG
>CALFVM010000108.1 GCA_937928665.1 uncultured Candidatus Methylacidiphilales bacterium | reverse complement strand
AGACCGGGGTGGAGGGGGCGCGGGCCGGTGGGGGTGGGGCGGGGTCGGGACCGGTTGGGAGTGAGGGTTTACGGCCGAGAGCCACCAGGATGATGAAGGAGATGACAAGGATGACGTGACCGGCGGGATCGTGCCAGGTGTCCATGGCCGGGTTGCCATGGTGAATCCAGAGAAGGGCCAGGGAGAGTGCCCGGGCGAAGTTGAGTGCCAGCGAGAGGAGAAGTCCCCCCAGGACGAGCAGGGCCCGGGCCGGAAGGGACCGGCGGTAAAGTTCGCCCACGAAGAGCGCGGCCATGAGATTGGCCTGGAGAGAACGGATGCCGGAACAGGCTTCATCGACACCGATGGTGCCCTGCGGAAGTTTAATGAGGTTACCCTGTTGGAGGGCGACGTGGCCGAGCCAGTTGAGGGATTCGACGCAGGCGGCGGCGACCCATTGCATGAGCGTGGTGACGAGGGCGGTTTCAATGCCACTAGGCCAGGGCACGGCCAACAGAAAAAAGAGGGCGGGAAAAGCGAAGTGGCGAAGCCAGCGAAGGCCTCCGACGGCAAGCAGAGCGGCGGCGGAAGCACCTGCGGCCAGAAAGGCTGTGGCCCAAAGGATCAGGCGCCAATCGGGGTTGGCGGCGTGGATGATAAGGAGGACGGGCCAAAGAAGGGCGGTGGGGAGCAGGATGGCGAGGAGCCGGGGAGTGGGGAGCGGGGGGCCGGGAGGGGGCCGGTCGGGCCAGCGTTTCCAAAAAAGGAAGGCGGTAAGGAGGGGCATGAGCCAGCCGAACGCGTAGTGGGGGTGGAGTTCCCATTCGGGAGCGAGGAGCCAAGAGAGGGCAAGGAAGGGGAGTGCCGCGGTGAGGACGAGGAGAGGAGGGGGTGCAGGGCGGGAAATCACAGTGGAGGAGGACGAGAGGCAAGTTGAAGTTCCCACCGGGCGGGCCGCCGGGCAAGCACCGGCTTTTGCGCTTTCCCCGGGGCCGGGCGTCGCTTTAATCGGCAGCCATGTTGCGAGCGGGAATTGTTGGGTTGCCGAATGTCGGCAAGAGCACGTTGTTCAATGCGGTGACGAAAACGCGGAAGGCGCAGGCGGCCAATTATCCGTTTTGCACGATCGAGCCGAACGTCGGGGTGGTGGAGGTGCCGGACGCGCGCCTGGCGGTGCTTTCGGCTTTGTCGAAGTCGCAGAAAGTGATTCCGGCGGTGATCGAGATTGTGGATATCGCCGGGCTGGTCCGGGGAGCCAGCCAGGGGGAGGGGTTGGGGAACCAGTTTTTGTCGCACATCCGGGAGGTGGACGCGATTGTGCAGGTGGTTCGTTGTTTTGAGGACGACAACATTCACCATGTTTCCGGAAAGATTGATCCGGTGGGGGATATTGAGACGATTATGACGGAGTTGGTCCTGGCGGATCTGGCAGCGGTGCAAAAGCGGATCGAGCGGACGCAAAAGAACGCACGGAGCGGGGATAAAGTGGCGAAGGCGGAACTCGAACTGGCGCAGAAGATGGTGCCGCATCTGGATGCGGGCAAGCCGGCACTGACCGCTGATTTGGACGCGGACGAGCGGGGGCTGTTGAAGGGATTTTTTCTGCTGACAAACAAACCGACTCTCTTTGCCTGCAATGTGGCCGAGGCGGACCTGCCGACGCTGAAGGATGGGGCACGGGAAAGTCCTGCGGGCCGACGAGTGGCTGAGGTGGAGGCTTATTGCGAGAGTCATCTGGGAGCCAGGGCGGTGGTCATCAGTGCACAGATTGAGTCGGAGTTGATTGACCTGCCGGAGGAAGAGCAAAAGGCGTATCTGGCGGATCTTGGGGTGAATGAATCGGGGGTGGGCACGTTGATCCGGGCTGCCTATCATTTGTTAGGGTTGCGGACCTATTTGACGACGGGAGAGAAGGAGACGCGGGCCTGGACAATTCATGAAGGGGACACGGCTCCGAAAGCAGCGGGGGTGATTCACAGCGATTTTGAGCGGGGATTCATTGCGGCGGAGACGGTGGCGTTTGAGGATTTGGTGCGGGTCGGTTCGTTGGCGAAGGCGAAAGAAGCAGGGGTGCTGCGCTTGGAAGGCAAAGAATACGTCGTCAAGGATGGCGATGTGATGGAGTTTCGGTTCAACGTGTGACATCTCCCTTCCGTGCCGTCACGCTTCCAGGTGGGGACTGGACCCTGGCGGATGGCCGGTGCGGCGAGGTGTTTCATCCCAATCTGGGTGCCGAGCGGGAGGCGGAACTCCTCTACATCGGGCCGTGGGGATTGCGGGAGATTCTTTCGATTCCAAGACCGGAGCCGGTGGTGGTGTGGGATATCGGGTTGGGTGCAGCGGGCAATGCGGGTGCGGTTCTGCAATGTTGGCGGGAGGTCGGGGTGTGTCCGTTGGAGTTGTGGAGTTTTGACCGGGACCGGGAGGCACTGAAAGCGGCGCGTCTGTTTCGGGAGGACCATCCGGAGGCGTTTCCGTGGTTGCGGGAATTGCCGCCGGAGTTGTTTGCGGACGGGGATCACCTGATGCAGGAGAACCGATTCGGTCAGCGGGCGGAGTGGCGGGTGATAGAAGGGGACTTTGTGACGTGGGCTGCGGCGCAGGAGACGGAGGCGCATCGGCCGTTTCTGGTCATGGTGGATCTCTATTCTCCGGAGGCGTCGGTGCGGGAATGGACACTGGAGCACTGGCGGAATGTCCGTCGGACACTGATGGCGGATGGTCCCACGCGGCTGATCTTTCACAGCCGATCCACCGCGGTCCGGGTAACGCTGCTGCTGGCCGGGTTCTGGGTGGGACGCGGGCCGGAACTGGGGGCGAAAGAGGAGACAACGGTGGCGTTGCTCGGTCCGAAAGGGCTGGCAGAGCCGTTGGGCGTTGCCTTTCTGGAGAAGGTTCAACGCTCAACGAACAGTGCCCCGTTCCGCGACCACGGCCTCGACCGACGGGGGCCGATTGGGCCGGTTGACGTGGCGGAGCTGGTCAGACATCCGCAGTTCTGTCCTCCCCTTTAGCACTGGGTTCAGGGATGGATCATGTTTTCCGGGCGAACAGCTTTGTCGAAGTCTTCGGCGGAGATGAACCCGAGTTTGAGGGCGGCTTCTTTGAGCGTCGAGTTGGAGACGTGGGCTTCGTGGGCGATTTTGGCGGCTTTATCATAGCCGACCACAGGGCTGAGCGCGGTGACCAGCATGAGGGAGCGCTCGACGAAGTGGGCGATCTGGTCGCGGTTGGGCTCCAACCCTTCGACGCAGTGTTCGGTGAAGAGTCCGCAGGCGTCACCAAGCAGACGGACGGAATGAAGGAAGTTGTGGGCGAGAACGGGTTTGAAGACATTGAGTTCGAAGTTGCCCTGGGTTCCAGCGAAGCCGATGGCCGCGTCATTACCGAGGACTTGGACGCAGACCATGGTCATGGCTTCGGACTGGGTGGGATTGACCTTGCCCGGCATGATGGACGAGCCGGGCTCGTTTTCGGGAAGGTGAAGTTCGCCAAGACCGCAGCGGGGGCCAGAGCCGAGCCAGCGGATATCGTTGGCAATTTTCATGAGGGAAGCGGCCAGGGTTTTCAGGGCACCGCTGGCAAAGACGATGGCGTCGTGCGCGGCAAGGGCGGCGAACTTGTTCGGGGCAGAAAGGAAAGGCAGGCCGGTGAGTTCCCGGATTTTGGCGGCTCCGCGTTCGGCGAATTCGGGGTGGGTATTGAGGCCGGTGCCAACGGCCGTGCCGCCGAGGGCGAGTTCGTGGAGGCCGCCAAGTGCCTGGCGGAGGCGGGAAAGGTCGGCGTCGAGCTGGGCGACGTAGCCGGAGAACTCCTGGCCGACGGTGAGAGGGACGGCGTCCATGAGGTGGGTCCGGCCGATTTTAATGATGTCGGCGTAGGCTTGGGACTTGGCGTGCAGCGCGTCGCGGAGTTTGGTCACCATGGGGATGAGGTGATGGGTCACGCGCTCGGCGGCGGCGATGTGCATGGCGGTGGGGAAGGTGTCGTTGGAGGATTGGGACATGTTCACGTGGTCATTCGGATGAACCGGCTTTTTGGAGCCGAGGACTCCCCCGGCCAGTTCGATGGCCCGGTTGGAGATGACCTCGTTGGTGTTCATGTTGGTCTGGGTGCCGCTGCCGGTCTGCCAGATGCGAAGAGGGAAATGATCGTCGAGTTCCCCGGCGATGACTTCATCGGCAGCGCGGACGATGAGGTCGGCGATCTCGGGGGGGAGTTTGCCCAGGTCGCGGTTGACGAGGGCGGCGGCCTTTTTGAGGATGCCGAAAGCGCGGATGAGTTCGGGCGGCATGACATCGTGCCCGATGGCGAAGTGAATGAGGGCACGCTGGGTTTGCGCGCCGTAGTAACGATCGGCGGGAACTTCAATGCTCCC
>CALFVM010000107.1 GCA_937928665.1 uncultured Candidatus Methylacidiphilales bacterium | reverse complement strand
GATGAAGGCGACCGCCACCCAGATGGCCACGCCGGTCCACTCCTCCGCCGTGCGGGCCCAAAGCCCGCCGCCAAGCAGGACGCAGGTCAGCCAGAACCATGGCTGCACCTCGACAGGGAACCCGAGCAACAGGAACCGGATCATCGGGATAGGGGCTCGTCCTGACTCGCCTCAAAGGCAGAGGGATAAACCTCCAGCCATTGCAACAAGCCGGAGATTTCAAAAAAGTGCCGGATGTTCGGATTGATCGCGCACAGACGCAGAGCGAGTTTTTGTTCCCGCTGCTGTTGGGAAGCCAGCAGGAGGACTCGGAGACCGGCACTGCTCAGGTAGGTCAGCTTGCCGCAGTCCAAAATAATGGCCCGGGAACCCGTGCGGACCAACTCGAGCAACCGGAACTGAAGCTGAGGTGCCGCCAAGTGATCGACCCGCCCGTCCAGTTCCAGCACGATCCACGCCCCAGCCTTCCGTTCGCGCAGCGTCATGCCTCCACCAGGGCCTCCACCAGCGTTTGAAACTCCTCTTCCAGCGACACCTCACAAATCGCTTTGCCCGCTGCCTTATACCAATAGGCCGCATTGGCGTGGTCTCCTTCCAGCCGGTGGAGGTGGGCATGGACCCAGGCCTCCGCGCCACCTGTCGCCCGGGCCACCAAGGCGTGGGCCTTGTCCCATTCCCCTTTTCCCGTCCACCAAAGGGCACAGAGTGCCGTTGACCAGGCCGGGTCGGGCGCGGCATCGGTTTGGATGGATTGAGTAAAGGTGCGGGCCGACTCCCTCATGGTTGGTCCCCCTGCTTCCAACGCCAGGACGGCTCCAAATTGATTTCGGACTCCGCCACCTCGAACCCGGCCGAGCGGAGCAGGAATCCGACGCCCTCACGGGTTGACATGGTTTCCCGCAAACTGCGGGCGTAGAGTTCAACGTATTCTTTGTAGGAATCGAGCCGCAACTCTCCTTCGGCCACATAGTGGGAGAGGCGCTCCTCGTGATCATTAATGAGCTCAATCAACGCCTTGCGCAAAGCCAGTCGCAGGGCGGGATCAACCACCACCTTGAACGGACTGGCGCACGGATCTTTAGGCTCGGTCATTTCGGATGCAGCGGCCACAAGCTGAAACTCAGGATGGTTCGTCATCCTCCCCCTTTAGCCCCTCCGCCCCACCCGGCAAAGCCCGTTTTTTCGCCCGACCCGTTGACGTGGACGAACGACCCATCCATCCTCGCCCCATGTCCACCCCTCGACGCATTCTCTACCTCGATTGCTTCTCCGGCATTAGCGGCGACATGTTCCTTGGCGCCATGATCGATCTCGGTGTCCCCGCCGACACGCTCGACGCCGCTCTGGCCCAACTTCATCTTCCGGAGGCACCCCGTTTCTCCGTTTCACGCCAGGCCCGCCGTGCCATCGCCGGTTTTAAAGTCGAGGTGGTCGAAACCCAACCCAAGGACGGATCTCCCACTCCCGATCACCATCCCCACGCGCACGGCCATGACCATCATCACGATCACGCCCAGCCGGACGCTCACGATCCCCATCACCATCATCAGCCGGGCGAGACAACCCATCATCACCACCCGCACGATCACGCGCACGGCCACGGCCGGGCCTTTCGCGAGATTCGCGATCTCATCCACCGCTCCGGCCTGGCCGATTCCATCAAGGAGCGGAGCCTGGCCATCTTTTCCCGGATCGCGGAAGCCGAAGCCAAAATTCATGGCACGTCTGTCGAAGAGGTCCACTTTCACGAAGTCGGTGCCCTTGATTCCATCGCTGATATCGTCGGGGCCGCCGTCGCTCTGGATCACCTCCAGCCCGATGCCGTTCACGCCTCACCTTTGCGTGAGGGGAGCGGTTTCGTTCGTTGCGCTCACGGTCAGTTTCCTCTGCCTGCTCCGGCAACGGCCGAGATCCTCCGCGGCGTTCCGTTGAGCCAATGCCCCGTGCCGCATGAGCTTATTACCCCCACCGGAGCGGCTATCCTGGCCGCCTGCGTGGAGAGGTTCGGCCCGTTGGATCGGTTCGTCACGGAAAAGATCGGCTACGGATTGGGGAGCCGCGAACTGGCCGAACAACCCAATGTCCTCCGAGCTCTTCTGGGAACGGAAGCAGAAACGACCCCGATCCTGAGCGATCCAGACGCGGTCGAAGTTCTGGAAACCAACCTCGACGATTTGACCCCGGAGGAGCTGGCCCTGGCCTGCGAACATGCTCTGGCGGCAGGGGCACTCGATGTGGTCGTGCTTCCTGCCACCATGAAAAAAGGACGGGCCGGCTGGCTTCTCCAGGTGTTGGCCCGGCCGGCCGACGCCCGCCGCCTGGCCGAGTTGCTGCTCCGTCACACCTCGGCCTTCGGGGTCCGGATGTTCCCGGCGTCCCGCCTCGTCCTGGCGCGGCGCACCGAAACAGTCGACACGCGCTACGGACCCCTGCCGGTCAAGCTCGGCTTCCTCGGCACGACGCTCGTCCAGGCGCAACCTGAATTCGAGCCCGCCCGGCGGGCGGCAGACCGCTTCGGGGTCCCCCTGCACCAGATTTACGCGGCAGTGTCAGAGAAATGCCCGTTGCCCACCCCCTCTTCACCGGTATGAACGTTTCAGCTTACCTCGTCCCTGTGGCCCTGTTGGCGGTCTCCAATGTTTTCATGACGATGGCTTGGTATGGCCACTTGAAGTTCAAACATTGGCCGCTGGCCACGGTGATCGCTGTCAGTTGGGGCATCGCGCTCTTGGAGTACTGCCTGCAGGTTCCGGCCAATCGCATGGGGCACGCGGTCATGACCGCCTACCAGCTCAAGGTCATTCAGGAGGCCCTCACCCTGATCGTTTTTGTTGGCTTCGCCCTGCTCTGGCTGGGCGAACCGCTTCGACCCAAATACGTGGTATCCTTCGGCCTCATTTTTGCCGCTGTCGCGGTTGCTTTCGGAAAATGGGGCGACTGA
>CALFVM010000106.1 GCA_937928665.1 uncultured Candidatus Methylacidiphilales bacterium | reverse complement strand
CCGCCGACCTCGCCCGTGTGCACCAACACATCGGCCCACCGATGCAATGCCCATACCTCCGACTCCGGCCGCGCCCCTTCCCACGCGAACACTTCCCCCACTCCAGCAACTGCCGCCTCCCGCTCCAGAGCACCCCGCAACGGACCATCCCCAATCACCCGCCACCGCACCTTCACCCCCCGCCGAACCAGCTCAGCACAGGCCGCGATCTGATGAGAGAACCCCTTCTTCTCCACCAGCCGCCCAATCGCCACCACCCGCAGTTCCCTTCCGGCAATCGGCTCAGGTTCACGCCAATCCGGAAACCGCACCAGGCCGCGCCGGGCCAAAACCAGCCGCCCCTCACACCCCGGCTCCCGCGCCAGAAGTTCGGTCCGCGCTGCCTCCGTCGTCGTATGCACCCAGGCGGCCTCCCGCAACTTCACGGGTAACAATGGATCGCCCCCATGCCGGAACAGATCATAGGCATGGGCACCACAGCCAAACGGCTTGCCCGTTAACCGCCCGCACACCCACGCTGCCGTGGCCGGCGCGGTCGCCCAACACCCATGAAAACCCTCTGCCTCCCGCAAGTCAAAGGCCGCCCGCGCTCCGACCACTAAGCCAAGCCACGAATGAAAAACCTGCTCTGCGGTCCGGTGCGGCGCCGTCAGGATGGCTCCAATCAACCCGCCCACCACCGACGGTTTCCGCAAAGCCCAGGCCACCAGGGCCATCATGCCCCCCAGCCAAATGGAAAGATCCGGCTCCACCACCCCATCCCGAATCGTCGCGCTCCTCCGGCTCGCCGCGTCTGACGGCAGACAGGGATGAACTTCCAACCCGATTCCATGCGCCCGCAACCCTGCCACCTCCCGCTGGATAAAGGTCTGGGAAAGGACCGGAAACCGCATGGCGAAGTAAATCATCCTCATCGCCCGACCCTCTTTTCATTCAGACCAACCGCGTTCCGCCCCGACCCAAGCATCAATCCGGCCCAACGGCCAACCCGCCCGCCTGGCGGGCCGTCACCAGTCAAACAGTTCGCCGTTAACAAAAAACCGGGCGAGTTCAACCTTGGCGTTTTCAATCGAGTCCGAAGCATGCACCACGTTGATCATCATGTCGGAACCAAAGTCGCCCCGGATCGTGCCCGGTTCCGCCTTGCGGGAATCGGTCGGCCCCAGCATTTTGCGAACGGTCTCCACCGCACCCTCAGCCGCCAGTGCCAGGGCAATGACCGGCGACGACTGCATGAAGCTCTCAATATCGGGATAAAACGGCTTATCCGCCACGTGCGCGTAGTGTTCGCGCAAAATCGGCTTGGACAGCGCAATCATCTTGCAGCCGCGAATTTTGAACCCGGCCTTTTCGAACCGGCCAATCACGTCCCCGCAGTGGCCCTGCTTCAGGCAATCCGGTTTGAGCAAAATCAGTGTCGTTTCCATAAAAGAGGCCGAAACATACAGGACGAACGGCCGGGGGGAAGGTCAATTTTTCACCTACATCAGATTGATCGGATCGACATTAATCGTGACCATCACCCCCTCCGGCCACGTCACCCCGGCCACATGCCGCCGCAGGTGAGGCAGGACCTCGCGCACCGATCCCGTTTTGATCAGCGTTTGAAACCGAAAGGCGTCTTTCCACTTCGCCACCGGAGCAGGCGCGACTTCGCCCACTTCCACCCCGGCCGGAACCACCGCCGTCAGCGCCTTGACCGCTTGCTCCGCACACCAGAGCGTCTTGGCCTCCCCGGGACCGCGGAACGTCACCAGAATCGCCCGCCGAAACGGCGGATAGCCAAACTCCCGCCGGTATTCCAGTTCCTGATCGATGAACCCATCCACATCGTGATGCCGCCCAAAGCTGATCGCCGGATGGAACGGCGTGTGGGTCTGGATAAACACCTCCCCGGTCACCCCGCCGCGCCCAGCCCGCCCCGCCACCTGCACGATTTGCTGGAACACCCGCTCAGATGCCCGGAAATCCGGCAGATTCAGCGCGGCATCGACCGAGATAATCCCCACACACGTCACCCCCGGAAGATGCAGTCCCTTGGCGATCATCTGCGTGCCGATGAGCAGATCGAGCTTACCCGCCGCGAACTCCCCCAACGTTTCCTCCAGCGTGTCCCGCCCTCCCATGCTATCCGAATCCACCCGCTTCCACCGCAGCCCTGGCAAGGCTTCCGCCACCACCTCCTCAATCCGTTGCGTCCCGGCACCGACCAAGCCCCGTTGGTCAAACCCGCACTTCGGACAGGTCCGCGCAATCGGAGCCACATAATCGCACAGATGACACCGCAGCTGGCCCCGCGTCTTGTGAAAAGTCAACGGCACCGAACAGTGCGGACACATCTCGACATGCCCGCAGTTTTCGCACTGGACCGACGTCGCAAAACCGCGCCGGTTCAAGTAGAGCAGCGATTGCTCCTTTCTCTTCGCCCGGTCCTGCACCGCGTCACAGAGCGGTCGCGTTAACCAGAACGAACCCGGCCTCTTCTTTCGCTCTTTCCTCAAATCCACCACATGAATCACCGGCAGCTCCGCTCCGTCGATCCGTTCCGGCAAACGCACCAGCCGATATTTCCCCTGGCGCGCATTCCACGCCGATTCCAACGACGGCGTCGCACTGCCCAACACCACCACCGCCCCTTCCCTCCTCGCCCGAACCACCGCCAAATCCCGCGCGTGATAGAACGGGGTCTCCTCCTGTTTGTACGAAGGCTCATGCTCCTCATCGACCACCACCAGCCCCAGATCGCGGATCGGCGCAAACACCGCCGAACGCGCCCCAATAACAATCCGGGCACGCCCGGTCCGGACCCGATGCCACTGGTCATGACGTTCCCCGGCCGATAGACGACTGTGCAAAACCGCCAAACCGATTCCCGCCCCTTCAAAACGTTCCCGAAAACGCCCAATGGTCTGCGGCGTTAGCGCAATCTCCGGGACCAGCACCAGCCCACTCTGTCCCAACTCCAAACATCGCGCCAACGCCTGGAGATAAACCTCCGTCTTCCCGCTCCCCGTCACCCCTTGCAATAAAATCGGCGCATGCGGCCCAGGCTGACCCAGGCCCGAAACGATCACCTCCAGTGCCCCCGCCTGGGCCGGATTGAGTGCCAAAGCAGGGTCGGCCACCACCGCGCCCCGAAACGGAATCCGCTCCCGCCGTTGCCGCCCCAAATGAATCAATCCCTTTTCCGCCAACCCCTTCCACGCCGCCGCACCCAAACCTGTCTCCCGGCACAAATCAGCCAGCCAGCCCCCGCCCGCCGCCTTGGCCGCCTGCCACGCCCGCCACTGGCTCTTCGCACGCTTCAATCGCTCCGCCGCTTCCTCCTCCGTTAATCCGTCGGGAACCTGCACCCAGAGCCGCTCCAGATGCCCGTCCGGCTTCGAACGGACCGGCTCCGGCAGCATGATCCGCAACGCCGTTGGTAAGTCCGAACAATAATAATCCGCCAGCCAACGGGCCAGACCCAACAACGAGGGCGGCAGGAGCGGTTCCTCCTCGGTCACTCCCTCAATTTCTTTGCACGCCGCCACCTCCGGTGTCCCTACCAGATCGACCACGTAGGCCAGAATCTTCCGAGGTCCGAACGGAACGCGAACCCGATGCCCCGGTTGCAGCCGCCCAATCCATCCCGCCGGAATCGCGTAATCAAACGTCTTGTCCAGCGTCAGTTCCGGAATCACCCGGGCAAAGCCCGCAGGCCCGTCCGATCCGGTTGATCCCGCGGCACTCATCGGCCGCCGACCCTAGCCCACCTTGGCCGCCCGTCGGGCCGCAATAAACGACCGGATGCAGAGGCCGAGGAACACCGCCAGGATAATGAACGTAACCGCCTGGGCAATGACCGCTTCGGCCCGCTCCATCTCCGCGCCCTGCATCAGGGCAAACGAATTAAAGAAACCTTTCCGCGTTCCAAAAAGGCCAATCAAAGACAGCCCAGCGGCCGCATGCATCAGATGCTTCCGCAACGAATCCTTCCATTTGGCCAACCCACCACAAGCCAGGAAAAACAAACCCAGAATGGCGGGAATCAGGGCCGTCCACGACGCCATCCCCGTGGCAAAATACCCAACCAAACCAACCACAACCAAAAGTCCCCCGGTAATGAGTGCAACGACAGGCATGGCCGAAATCATGGAACCAAGCAGCCCCTTTGGCAACCGAACTCGGCAGACCGGGTTGAAATCCTCCAGCCGGGGGCTAGAACCAGACCATGCCCCCGCCCTTTGTCCACCTGCACGTCCACACCGAATACTCAATCTTGGACGGTGCCAGCCGGATCGGGGACCTCGTCGCCCGCGCAAAAGAACTCGGCTTCCCCGCCCTTGCCATCACCGATCACGGCAACATGTTCGGCGTCTTCGACTTCTTCAAAACCTGCAAAAAACACGGGCTCAAACCCATTCTCGGTTGCGAGGTCTACGTCGCTCCCGGCAGCCGCTTCGAGAAAAAAGCCTCCTCCGGCCGGGACGCGGCCAACCACTTTCTCCTCCTCGCCAAAAACGCCGAGGGCTACCAAAACCTCCTCAAACTCGTCACCGCCGGCCATCTCGAAGGCCGCTACTACGGCAAACCTCGCATCGACAAAGAACTCCTCCGCGCCCATGCCGGAGGCCTCATCGCCACCAGTGCCTGCCTTAAAAGCGATCTCGCCCAGGCCGTCCTCGACGGCAAGGCCGACGAAGCCGACCGCCTCGTCCAGGACTACCTCTCCATCTTTGCCCCGGGCGACTTCTACCTCGAGGTCCACAACCACGGCATGGAAGCCGAGGCCAAAGTCCGGCAGGCTTACCGGGAACTGGGCCGACGGCACGGCGTCAAGCTCGTAGCCGCCAACGACGTTCATTACGTCCGCAGCGACGACGCCCTCGCTCACGAAGTCCTCCTCTGCATCCAAACCGGTGCCCAGCTCAGCGACGAAAATCGGATGCGCTATCCCAGTCACGACTTCTACCTCAAATCCGCCGAGGAAATGGCCGCCCTCTTCGCCGACATGCCCGAGGCTCTGGCCACCACCCTGGAGATCGCCGACAAGTGCGATGTCACCATCGCCACCGATCAGAATCGTTACCCGGCCTACCCCTTGCCTAAGGGGAAAACCCGTGAGGCCTACCTCCGCGAACTGTGTCAAACCGGACTCCGCCGCCGCTACGGCGACCGGGCTGACGAGCCCGAAATCCGGGAACGACTCGATTTCGAGCTCTCCGTCATCGAAAAAATGGGCTTCGTCAGCTACTTCCTCATCGTCTGGGACTTCATCGACTACGCCAAAAAACAGGGCATCCCCGTCGGCCCAGGACGCGGCAGCGCGGCCGGGAGCATGGTCGCTTACGTCCTCGGCATCACCGATCTCGACCCTCTCCGCTTCACCCTCCTCTTTGAGCGATTCCTCAATCCGGAACGCATCTCGCCCCCTGACGTCGATGTCGACTTCTGCCAGGATCGCCGGGGCGAAGTCATCGACTACGTCCGCGAAAAATACGGGAAAAAATCCGTCGCCCAGATCGTCACCTTCGGAACCCTCGGTGCTAAAATGGCCATTCGCGACGTCGCCCGCGTCATGGGCCTCTCCTTCGCCGAAGCCTCCAAAATCGCCGGCCTCGTCCCTAAAGACCCCAAAATCACCATCGCCTCCGCCCTTGAACAATCAGCGGAGTTCCGCGACCTCCTCGCCACCGACGAACGCGCCCGCGAGGTCGTGGAAACCGCCAAGGCCCTCGAAGGCGTCGTCCGCCAGATCGGAACTCATGCGGCCGGAGTCGTCATCGCCGACTGCGACCTCACCGAATACCTCCCCCTCACGGTGGACGATCGTGACGCCGTCATCACCCAGTTTTCCATGGAGCCTCTCACCGAGATCGGGCTCCTCAAAATGGACTTCCTCGGCCTCAAAACCCTCACCGTCATCAAACACGCCCTCGACTTCATCGAGGAATCGACCGGGCGCCGGATCGACCTCGACACCATTCCCCTCAACGACCCGGCCACCTTCGCCCTGCTCAACCGCGCCGAAAACATTGGCGTCTTTCAGGTGGAATCGCCCGGCATGCGCAATACCTGCCGGAAATTCCAAATCGAGAGCATCGACGACATCATCGCTCTCATCGCGCTCTTCCGCCCCGGCCCAATGGATCTGATCGACAGCTACATCGCCCGCAAAAAAGGGCTCGAGCAAATCCCCTACGAACATCCGCTCCTTGAAACCATCTCCCATGATACCTACGGCATCCTGATCTATCAGGAACAGGTCATGTCCGCCGCCCGCGTCCTGGCCGGTTACACCCTCGGCGAGGCCGATCTTCTCCGTCGGGCCATGGGCAAAAAGAAAGCCGATGTCATGGCCAAAGAACGGGCCCGTTTCATCGAAGGCTGCGCCCGGACCAACAACATCGGCGAGGAAAAAGCCAATCGTATCTTTGACTTGCTCGAAAAGTTCGCCGGTTACGGCTTCAACAAATCCCACAGTGCCGCCTACGGCCTCATCTCCTACCAAACCGCCTACCTCAAAGCCAATTACCCCGTCGCCTTCATGGCGGCCCTTCTTTCCAACGAACTCGATAACACCGAAAAAATCGCTCTCTTCATCGAGGAAGCCCGGCGCATGGGTATCGCCATCCTCGCCCCTTCCGTCAATCGCAGCCAGCTCCGCTTCTCTGTTGGTCCCAACCAAATCCGGTTCGGCCTCGCCGCCATCAAAAACGTCGGCGTCGGCTGTGTCGAAGCCATCCTCGAAGCCCGGGCCAAAGACGGCGACTTCACCTCGCTCGAGGACTTTATCGCCCGGGTCGATTACAAATCGCTCAATAAAAAGGCCGTTGAATGTCTGATCAAATGCGGAGCCTTCGATGAGTTCAACATTCCCCGCGCCACCCTGATGACCGGCATCGACGCCGCCATGGGCGCCGCCGCGTCTGCGGCCCGCGACCGGGAAGCCGGCCAAGGCATGCTCCTCATGGAAGCACCGCCCAAAACCGTCAAAACCAAAAAGAAAGGCACGGCAGCTCCGGCCACCGAGGAATGGCCCCTCCGGGAAAAGCTCGGTTACGAAAAAGAGCTGCTCGGCTTCTACGTCACCGGACACCCGCTCGACGAGTTTGAAGCCCACCTGCGCGGCTTCCGCACCATCGATCTAGGCGAGGCCGAAGAAGTGCCCGATGGTGCCCTCGTCCGAATCGCGGGCATGGTCGCCGAGAAGGAAGTCCGCCTCTCCAAACGCGATGGCAAACCCTGGGCCACCGCCGTCTTCGAGGATCGGACCGGCCGGGCCGAAGTCACCATCTTCAGCCAGCTCTACGCCAAGGTCGGCGCTTTGCTCGAACCCGGCACCCCGCTCGTCCTCACCGGCCTGGCCGATCGCACCCAGGAAGAACGGTTCAAAATCAAAATCCACGCCGCCCAATCCCTGGAGGAAGCCTCTGCCGCCGCCGTCAAAGCCATTCACCTCAACTGGCCCCGCGATTGGTGCGACCCCGCCCACTTCGATCAGCTCGAAAAAATGCTCACCGACCAGCCCGGCCCCGCCGAAGTTTTTCTCGAAATTCCCGGCCCCAACTGGGGTGCCATCCTCCTCCGGCTCCACGAACGCTTTGGCATCGCCCCCTCCCTCCCCCTTCTTCAGTCCTTGCGCGATTGGCTCGGACCCAACGCCGTCCGAATCGAAACCTCCGATCCCGAACCCCTCGTCCGCCGGAAATGGCCCCGGCGCGGAGAATATTCGGGTGATTAACTCCCGCCCACCCTGCTATCCACCGGTCAACTCGGCGGGGCGAAAACCACAATACACGGGCGGTCCCCCACATCCTGAACCGCGCCCACCTCCGCAACCCCTGACCTCACCACCTCTCCGGTCCGTGCATCAAACGCGGTGAAGTGCTCCGAAACCTCCCGCCGGAGCCGGGCAAATCCCCCGGGCTGTTCAAGATAAAGAGCCGCCCACTTCCCGGGTGCAACCAGTGCCCTTCGCCCATAAGTCAGCGTTGGATCAGGCAGAGCCTCGTCCATCGGCAGCTTCCCCATAATGCGGCCCACTAACCCGACATACCTTGCCCCCTCAAACTCCAGTGCCTGACGCCAATCCACCCCCTCAGCCACCGCCCAACTATCCCAAAGCCCTTCCTCTCCCGGACGCTTCCACTGCCACAAACTCCCTGCCCCATACACCACCCCCATCGTCGCCCCACAGAATAAGTTCGACCACGCCTCATGACCCTGCCACCAGCCACAGGCCCGCTCAGGATGGCCCATCCGCTCGTAGGTCGGCTCCCCATTGGCCACAGCCTTCACCGGACGATCGGTGGTCATCAGCGCCACCCGCTCCGGTTTGTGCTCGCCGTTGTGCCCGGTTTGGCACCATTGAAAGTCGAGCCACGGCTCCGCCTGATGTGCGTTCGGCCAAACCTGCGGCCCGTAATGAATCCCGGTCGGTTGCCGGTAGGCATCGCACGCTTCCACCTCGATCCCCGCAGCACCGACGGAGGCTTCCCGTCCGGTCCCGTCCCCGCCCACCAGCCAAATCGCCGGACGCGCCCCGTAGCGCGCCACCAGATACCGCGCAAAACGGGCGGCATCCTCCGCCGGAATATCCCGGCCCACCGCACTTTTGCCCCGCCAACCCCAACCATGAAAGACCGGTTGATAAACAGGAACAATGCCGTGGTCATGCAGGATGTCCAACAACTCATCCAGTTGCTCAAAATAGTCGGGACGCAACTTCTTCAGCTCAACTTCCGGCACATCATCAAAACCCCGGCCGAACCCGGCGTGTTCGCGCCGGTCCTCCGGTCCTTCCGCGTGCCGGTCCGGCTGAATCACCATCAACAGGGCCGCATTAAATCCCTGGGCGGCGCGGAACGCCGCATAGTGCGACACCTCCTCCGGAGTGGCCCGGAACGGAAGTGCCCACACCGTGTCCGCGACCATCAGCCAGGGCGTCCCGTCCGACCACTGGGCCACCCGATTCCCCGGCGCCATCCTCAACAACTTCGTCGCCTCCGTCACCTCCACCGTCCCTGACCTCCCCTGCAGCCCGACATCCTCCACGTTGCACTCACTTCGCCAGCGCCATTCCCCCACCGGCCCATTGGAGACAAAGCGCACCTTCCATCTGTCGCCTCCACACCAGAAGGCCGGACGCCGGATCTTCGTCCCGCTTGCCGGATGAAAAAACTCCACGTCGAGTTGGACGGAAAGATACGGATTGTTGTGGCAGGTGGCGGCTTGAAAGCCGATTTCGGTGACCCCGGGTGCTTTCATAAATTGAAGGTGTATTAACGTTTGCCTGCTTCAGCCGCCGTCAAACCGAGCAGGACAGGTGCTCCCCATTTATCGCCATCCGGACCGTAGCGCATGGAAACGCTCCGGATGGGTTTGTCCGGGCGCGGATTGGTCCACTGCATCTGGTACACCACGACCGCATCACCTCCGCCTTCCGGCGCGTTCTGCCAGGCAATGGCGGCATCACGTAACCCACGCGGTTGGGCCTGGAGCCATGAGGCAATACCCCGGCCCAGTTCCACCGGAACCTTCTCCTCGGTCCCA
>CALFVM010000105.1 GCA_937928665.1 uncultured Candidatus Methylacidiphilales bacterium | reverse complement strand
CATCACCGTTTCCGTTAGCTTGCCCGGCTCCCCTTCAGAAGCCAACCAGGAAAGAGTCAACCCGTCCCGTCAATCTGCCGCAAAATTTCCATAACCCGGTCACCCCGCTCTTGCCCTTCATCGAACCGAAAGCTCAACCGTGGCGTGTACTTGATTGCCATCCGCTTGCCCAACTCCGCCTGCCAGCCACGCGCCAATCGGCCGAGGGTCTCGCCAATCGACTCCACCGGCACATCGCTCGCCATCGTGCTCCAATAAACAAACGCCTGCTTCAAATCCGGCGTCACCTCGACGGCCGTAAAGGTCACCAGGCATTGCTCCAATGCCCGCTCGCGCCGGGCAATCCGGGAAAGCTCCGCCAAAATCACCTGTTGCACCCGGACCACCCGACGGGACGGCTCCTCTTTCATCCGTTCATCCTACGGCCAAACCGGGTCGCCCGCACGTCGAAACTTGCCCAGACCGGCTCGATGAACCGACACCTGCGTTTCCGAACTCAACGCAAATCAAAATTCGGCGATAAGGATACCTTCTTTCGTAGGGGTGCTAAGTGAATCCCAGCCCGGACCACCCGTTGCCTAAATCCGATCCCTGCCTGCACAAATCACCCCAGATGAATCAGTTAAGCCACAATTTCTGGCTATTTTTGCTCATTTTCCCGATTTTGTGTGCAAAAGATGCCGAGTCCAAACGTTACAATCAAGCGAACCGTCGGCTTGGACACAACATTACCTTGCGAACATGCAGGATCATGGCACCTTTCCGGTGTTTGGCATTAAAGCTGCCTAATAAAACATCGTTAATGTCCAACCACCTAAAACAAACCGTCACTGAATTATGAGCGAACGCAAAAACAAAAAATGGTCGCACGACATCGTGCTCGAACACATCAAGCAATGGCACGCGGATGGGAAGCCCCTCTTTTCCCACTTCGTCCGTAAGAACTTCCAGGAACTTCTGGCCGCTGGCATCCGCTACTTCGGTTCCTGGGAAAGTGCTGTCAAAGCCGCCGGCATTCCCTACGACGCCGTTCGCCGTTATCAAAACTGGTCCAAGGAACTCATCGTCTCCAAAATCCAGGAATTGCATCGCCAAGGCGTTGACCTTTCCTTCCGCGCCATGATGCTCTCGAAATACAACGCCATGGTCTACGCGGCTATCCGTCCGAATCACTTCGGTTCATGGAAAAACGCCCTCGGTGCCGCCGGTCTTGAGCCCGAAACCATCTACCGCTACCGGTCTTGGGACGAAGAGGCCATCCTCGAAGAAATCCGGAAACTCAAGGCCATGGGTGCCGATCTTAGCTCGAAAACCATGGACGAAACCGCCAACCCTCTCATCGCCACCGCCCGGCGGCGCTTCGGCAACTGGGGCAAAGCGGTCGAGCGCGCTGGCATTGATTACAGCACCGTCCGTCGTCGTCGTCGCTGGACCCGGGAATCGATCATCAAGGGAATCCGGGACCTCGAACGGCGCGGCGTCCGCCTGCAAAGTGGTGAAGTTCGCCGGGAAGCTCCCGCCCTTTTCGCCGCTGCCTGCAAGCCCCGGTTCTTCGGCTGTTGGTCAAAAGCAGTTGAGGCGGCGCTGTCTGACAAAGCCTCCCTGGTTTGACCAGACCGCGAACACCGAACCCATCTTCAAACCCGGCCCCGGCGGCCGGGTTTTTTTTGTCCTGGCCTTCCGTTGACCACCCGGTACCGGCAAACACCCAGGATCAGCGGCTTCCAGGTTGAACCGGAGCTTATCAGATGTCTATCGTGCCCCTGATGAGCGACCCAACGGCAGCAGGAAACCAAGGCCTCGGCATCTTTGGTAAGATTTTCCTCTCCCTCTTCCTGAGTGCCTTTCTCGTCGCTGGAATCTTTTTTGCCTGGTCGATGTTCAAGGATGGCTTCCCCGGTTGGGCCGAGGTAGTCTTTCTCGTTTTTTTTCTCCTCTTCTTCATGGGCATCCCCGGATTGATGCTGGTGGTGGTCTGGCTGGCCAAACCCACCACTGGCCAACCCGAACCGGTCGCCCCCAATCGGAGTATTACTGAAGCAGCCTGCCCCGGCGAAAAAGTCACCTGGTTCGCCAGCGCCTTCGGCAGCCTTTTTGCCCTCTGCGGTATTGCTGTTGCTGCCTTCGTCTCTGTGCCCATCTGGCTCGAGTTGGCTGAGTTGCCCCGCTACGTTCCGACACCCGCCACGGTCATTTCCAGCGAGGTCAAAACGCACTCGGGCGACAGCACCACCTATAGCGTCCTCATCCGTTACCGATACCGTGTCGGCGGGGAAACCTATGAGTCCGACCGCTTCGGGCTGATCAGCATCTCCTCTTCCGGCTACGCCGACAAAGACCGCACGGTGAAGGCCTATCCGCCTAGCAAAGAGTTCACCTGCTACGTCTCCCCCACCCGGCCTGAACGTGCAGTCATCCACAATGAATGGGATTGGTCCTACCTCCTCACTTGCATTCCCCTCATCTTCATCGTCGTCGGTTTCAGCATCATCCTCCTTCGAAACAAAGTTGCCGGGCCACGCCCGAACGCCGTCTCCTTGATCGAACCCGCCGCGGCTACTGGGGTTCCAGTTTCCCTCAAGCCCGGCCAGACCCCCAAAGGGCAGTTTATCACGGCCTTGATCGTCGCCATTTTCTGGAACGGGATCACCAGCATTTTCGTCTGGCAGATTCTCGACGGCTTCAAGAAGGACAACCCAGACTGGGTCCTCGTCCTCTTCATGATTCCTTTCGTTCTCATCGGCCTCGCCCTGATCGGTGGTGTCATTTACACGGGTGCCGCCCTCTTTAATCCGAAGTTTGACCTCCGCGTGACCGGCCCCACCGCCCTCGGTCTGCCCCTCCGACTCGACTGGCGTTGCCTCGGCTCCACCGGCCGCATCGCCGGCCTCCGGATGACCCTGCTCGGCCAGGAAATCCAGATCTACACCTCCGGCTCCGGCAAAAACCAATCCACGCGCACCGAACGCTCCACCTTCTACCGCCAGCACCTGGTTGAAAGCACCGACCGCCACCACTTCGCCGCGGGTGCCCTCGAAGTCACCCTTCCCGCCGAAAACGCCGTGCCGACCCTGTCCGGACGCGTCTGCCAGATCGCGTGGACCCTTGAGTTCCGCGCCCGCATCCGCAACTGGCCCGACATCTCCCTGGACTACCCGCTCACCGTCGCACCCTTCCCCTCTGGAGCCCGTCGATGACCTCGCCGCCCCACCTCCACATCAGCCTCCGGGGACCTGCCCTTGCCCTGCCCGGCGGCCGGATTGCGGGAACCGCCACATGGACCAACCTCACCGATCCGTCCAAGCTATTCCTCCGCCTCTATTGGCTGGCTGAAAACAAACGGGGCGGGTCCGACCTCGGCATCGTCGCCGAACAACCCATTCCCTTCGCCCAAGCCTCCGGGAGCCTCGACTTCGAGTTTCCCCTTCCCGACGGCCCGCCCTCCTTTGTCGGCGATCTCCTCACTCTTCAATGGGGCGTCGAGGCCGTCGCCGGTCGCCTTGCCGGACGGGCCACCTTCGTCCTCGGTCCCGGCGGCAGCCCGGTCAAACTTACCCCGCTCCCCGACGAACCCTCGGAAAGAGGCGGCTGCAACCTTCTGCGCCGTGAACATCCCGGACTGTGAACCTCCGCGTGAGCCCCCATTTCCCTCGACGCGGCGGACTGTGAATCCCGTGCAGGGTCAACAGACCGGATTATTTCCACCTCTCCCTAATACCAGCGCTTCGTCGGGTGGCCCGTCCGGACGGGACTTGCGCCGCTGCCCGGGCCCGATGTGGTTGCGGGAGTCAGGACCACCAGTTCCTGACCCATATCGGCGGCCTGCGCATCGGCCAGCGTAATCCAGATCTCCGGGAACCGTGCCCCCAGTTCCGTGGAGTCGGAAAGAGCAATTTCCTGAAACCCGGCGTTGTAGCCGATGATGAGGAGCGCGTGCGGAGCGGGATCCGGCGGCAGCGTCCCGGGCGTCGGCGCGGGCAGACGGGTGGTCCGCTTGACCGAGCGAGCCACCCAGGCCGGAAACTGGCGCGAGTCCATGCCCCAAAGAACGGGCCGCCCCGCGTCAATCTGGCTCCGCAGCATGTCGAGGGTGGGCGGTCCCTTGGCCGGGAACTGAACCTGAAAGCCCTTGGGCTCAAGCATCGTGGCCATCTTGGCGGCAAATGGGGCCAACAGGGTCCCCTGCACATCGGTCCCCCCGCGATCGGCCAGTTGATAAACATCGAGGTCCAGCCCGTTGAACCGGATGAGCTTCTCCCAGGAGGCCGGAACGCAAAAGCCGCGCGCACCTTGGGAAATCGGCGGGATGCCCGAAATCACGACATCGCCATTGGGCCGTCGCTTCACACTGTCACGGCCATGCACGGCCGCATTCAACCCGGCGCGGGCCGGGTCGCTCACCCCTGCGGCGCGGCTTTTCTCCGTCGGAGTGATTTTCAGTGTAACCGCGGTCGAGGTGCGCTCCGCCGTCAGGAGATGGCCCGACCAGTCCCACACTTTCACCTCGGGCTCGTCCTTCACGGTGGGCAGGCCGAGTCGGCGAGCGATATTGGCCGTCAGAGAAGTGAAGTCAGCCGGGGCATCGCGCTGCATCCGTTTTTCCAGTTCCACCAGCGCCTGCGCCTCGGACAGCTCCTTCCCGGAAGACCGGGCCTCGCGCATGATCTCGTTGAACAAATCCGCCCGGTTGATCAGGCCGACATTGATCCGGTCAACCTTGCCCCGGTCGGCATAAAGCTCGATTGAGTAGGCACGGACACCGAAAATCTGGTCCTTGGGCCCCAGATCTTTTTTGAAGTGCCCCGCCTTTTCATTGACGCCCCCGGGGATGTTGAGGCGCTTGGCAACCGTAGCAGCATCCTCCGCCCAGAGGCTGGTGCCCTGCCACAAGGGCAGGCCCAGTTCACGGTTCAGCCCTTGGGACCATGCCCCGGTGATCCCGAGGAAGGTCGCGAGCCCTAGGGCGGAAAACCGGTGGATTGACATGGGAAAAATGCGGGCACCAACAGCCAAGGGGTTTAGCACCCGCACCAGGCCTTGGCCAGCCGTTAACGTGGCGGCTCAGACCAGAACTTTGCCGTTCCGTTTGGCTTTCTCCCGGGACCGGCGCAGCACGTGGAGCTTATGGCTGGTCCGCTTGGTTTTCCGTTTCCGGATCTGGTTGGCCAACTTATCAACCACCTTGTCAATCGCCGCGTAAAGATCGTGCTCCGAATCTTCTCCGTGAATATCCGGCCCCGGCACCGCCAGGTGAACCTTGACGCAAAAACATTTGTCCGGTGCTCGTGTTTCGTCGTGCCACAGAACAACGTGCGCGCCCATGATTTCGCCCGTGAGATGTTCGAGGTTGGAGATTTTCTCCGCCACATAGGCGTGAATCGCGCCGGTGAGGCGGAGATGTCGGGGGCTGATGTGAATTTGCATACAATTAACAAATTAGAACAGGGACTCTTCCTGTCTATAGAAATTGGACGGAACGGCGGGAAAAGGCTCTCAAGGCCCCAGCAAAAGCCCGAGCATTTTCGCATACGCGTCGGTCCCGGCCGCCAGGTCGTGCAGGGAAATAAACTCATCCACCGTGTGCGCCTGAGCGATGGAACCCGGGCCAAACGCCACCGACGGGATGCCACGCTGGGCAAAAATCGTCGCGTCGCAACACCACGGCACCGTGGTGAAGCCCCGACTGGCCGGCAGAATTCGCTGGATCCACGGATCGCTCTTGTCCGCCTCCAACGCAGGCACTCCCGGCGTCAGCACCACCGAAAGATGCGGCGAAATCGTCCGCGCCACGCCGCGCACCAGCTCAGTCGCTGCCTTCGCGCTCAGGCCCGGCACCAGCCGAACATCCAAATCCACCTCTGCCCCGCTCGGCACGATGTTCACCTTGGTTCCACCCCGGATCACGCCCACACTCACCGTGGCATGGCCCAGTCCCGGGTGGCTGAACTCCGACAGTGCCGCTTCGATCCGCGGCAAACCGAACTGGACAAACTCCGTCAGGATTCGGATCGCGTTTCGGCCCCTCGAGGGATCGGAGGCATGGGCCGATTTGCCCGCCGCCCGCACCGTGAACCAGGCGGTGCCCTTGTGCGCATGAACCACCTTCAACCCGGTCGGTTCTCCGATCACCGCCAGGCTGAACTTCGGACAGTTCTTTGCATAATGCACCGCCCCTTGATTCCGCGCCTCCTCCCCCATCAACCCCGCAAAGGTCACCTCCACCGATCCGCCTCGATAGCCCTTGCCCAACACCCGCGAAAACGCCGTAATCATTGCGGCGATGGATCCCTTCGTATCCGTCGCACCCCGACCATAGAGCCTCTCGCCCCGCACCGCTGCGGCAAACGGAGGCACCGTCATCCCCCCCACACTGACCGTATCCGTATGCGGGGCAAACAGAACACGCGCCCGGGGCCGTCCTTTGATCGGAAAGACCGCGATCAAGTTCGGGCGCCCCTTCTCCACACGGACCAGTTCGCAGTCGGCTCCAAGCTTGCCTAACCGCCGGGCCAAAAAGGACGCGATTTCCTTTTCACCTGTCCGATCCGTACCGGGCACCCCATCGGGGTTGACGCTCGGGATCGCCACCAGCTCGGCCAACAGCCGGGCATCCTCAGGAAGTCGGGAGTGGACCATCCCGGACTTTGGCCCGCGCCCGCCGGAAGTGTCACGGAAAAAGGCGGTCCACCCTCGCCAAACAACCGACCCGCCGGGCTTCCCAAAGCCTGGGAACCGCGCTACGCTTCCCCCAATGAACGCCCATCATCTGCCCCTCATCGCCGGAGCATGCGGGGTCTGCCTCGGCCTGGCTGCCGGTTTCTTCCTGGGACGCGGCCCGGCCGGCACCCCGCCCGACGATCGGCGCGATGATCGATCAGGCGGGTCAACCTTCTCAACCCTGGCTCCCGGCCAGCTTCCCCCGGATGCTCCCACAGGCGGCGCGGGCATAGGACTGGTGCGACTGGCCGGCACTGAACTCGACGACCCCGCCCGGGTGCTGGCCGAAGTCGCCCGTATCGAGAAAAGCGGGGGTAACTTCCGCCGAACCTTCGCCCTCTACGAACTGGCCTCCCGCATGACTCCGGAACAGGCCGCCAAGGTCTTTGAAGAATTGAGCACCGCCGATTTCCGAACCGGCAACTGGATGACGGCCATGATCTTCGGCCAGCGCTTTGCCGACGGGGATCCGGCCTCCGCCCTTGCCAAAGCCCGCTCCATGCGTGAGGGACCGCGCTCCATGCTCACAGGTGCCATTTTCGACGGCCTCGCCCGCACTGATAAAAATGAAGCCCTCCGTTTGTTCGAAAAAATCGATGACCGCCGGATGCGGACCGCTGCCCTTCAGGCCATCACCAACGCCGTCGCCCAGTCCGACCCCGCCGCCGCACTGGCCCTCGCCCGCGACGGCGGTGCCGGGCGGGAGAGCCGCTGGGCCGTCTCCACCGCCTTGGCCAACATGGCCCGGACCAACCCCACCCAGGCCTTCGCCGAAGCCCTCAAGTCGGGCGGTGGACGAGACGATGGCGGTGCCCTCGCCTCCGTAGCCAGCGTCTGGGCCAAACAGGACCGGGCCGCGGCACTCCGCGCCATCGAGGCACTCGACAACCAAGCAGCCAAGGGCCGCGCCCTTTCCGGCATGATGAGTGAATGGGCGCAAACCGAACCGGCCGCCGCCCTGGCCTACGCCCGGAGCCTCAGCACCGGGGATGGGCGCGACGAGGCCCTGCAGGCCGCTCTGCTCGCCATCACCCAGCAGAACCCCATCGAGGCCGCCCGGTGGATTCAGGAGAACGCTGCCGGCACCGACCTACGGCGCGCCGCCGAAGTCGTGGCCTCCACCTGGGCACACCAGGACCCGCCGGCCGCCGCGGAGTTCGCCCAAGGACTCCCCGTTGGCGAAGCCCGCACCAACGCCATCCGCAACACCATCTCTGCCTGGGCCCAGCAGGATCCCAAGGCCGCCGCCGAATGGGCCTCCCGCCACGTCGGCACCAGCGAAGAAGACCGTAACACCTGGTCCAACTTGGCCTGGGGCTGGGCCCGGAATGACCCTCGCGGTGCCGCCGCCTACGTCGAATCTCTCAACAACCCTGAAATCCAACAAGCCATGGCCCAAAACGTCGCCCAGCAATGGGCCGAGTCCGACAGCCAGGCGGCTCTCAACTGGGTTACCACCCTCAAGGACGAACGCGCTCGGAACTCCGCCCTTGGTGCCGTCCTCTCCCGCTGGGCACGAAACGACCCCGGCGGTGCTGCCGCGCAGGCCGCACGGCTCCCCTCCGGTGCCCGGGAGGAAGCCGTCCGCTCCGTCGCACGCACCTGGGCGCAGCGCTCCCCCACGGAAGCCGCCGCTTGGATCGCCACCCTCTCTGAGGACAAAGCAAAGATCGACGCCACTGCCGAACTGACCCGTAACTGGCTCCGGCGCGATCTCGACGCTGCCGTTGCCTGGACCAACGCCTTAAAAGATGGCCCTGCCCGGGACGCCGCCGTTCTCGCCTTCTACCACCATTACCGCGAGCACAATCCCGCTGCCGCCTTCACCTGGGCTAAGTCGCTCTGGTCAGAAGAACTCTTTGTCAGCCGGGCCAAAGAAGCCGCCGAACGCTGGCTCCGCACCGACCGCGCCGCCGCCGAGCAGGCCATCCGTGCCTCTGATCTCCCCGCTGCCGAGAAAAGTGCCCTCCTCGCCCTGCCCTAAAAAGCCCGAGCCTCAAGTGGCGTCTTGATCGAACCTCGCGCGGCCAAGCTCCAGAAAGAGCAGCGACAGCATCTCCATGATCTGGACTATCTAACAAGCGGTCCGTATGCCATATTTGCAACCTTGCAACCCTTGCGACTCAGCCGAAGCTTGCGGCGTCGGGCCGTTGAGGAGTGACCCCGGTTAATTCAATGCCTTCTCCGGGCCTTCCCCGGCGGTTATCGAACGCCTCTACAGGAACTTTCGGCCCACTGAGAGATTCGCCGTCCGGCTGCCTCGCAGGCGGAGGAACGCCAAACACTCGTCAACTCCTAATGAACCGGGCTTTGGCAGGTCAATGGCTTAGCGGTTGTGCGGGGCTTCCGAATTGACGGGGGCCTGAACGTCGCCTTCGACGAGTTTTCGGGAGAGGTCGGCGACTTTGGCTTTCATTTCTTTGCCGGCTTTGAATTTAACGACAGCCCTGGGCGGAATGGGGACGTCGTTTTCGGGACGGTTTGGATTGCGACCGACGCGAGCTTTGCGCAGCTTAATTTCAAAGACCCCAAAGTTTCTCAGTTCAACGGTTTGATTGTTCGCCAAGCTTTCGGTCAGGTAATCGAGCATCTTTTGAATGACGGTCAGGACATCCTGTTGGACCAGACCGGTCTCGTTGCTGATCCGGACCACTAAATCACGCTTTGTCAAGTTCGGCATAACCGCTAGGTCTCGGATGGCTTACGATAAAAATTACGTGAAAACAAGAGAATAATAAAGGAAATCCCTTGACCCGTGTAGTTTAGGAGGTTTCTTGAGCCAACCGGAGGCATTCATCGAAGGTTTTGAAGTGGGCTTTGGCCACCGTTCGCAGGACGTCCGCGCCCCCGCGCGATGCCACCTCGATTCCAACTGCCTTTACCGCTGAACTGGCTCCCTTGGGGAGTGAAATCCCGACTTCGGTGCCGAGTCGGTCAAGGCGTTGGAGGAATTCAGCCCGGGCGAGAATCGAAGCGGCGGCTACGGCAAGGTCGGACTCGGCTTTGGTCCGTTGATCGAGGCGAATGCCGAGGTGCTTGGCTTGGAGTTCGCGCTGGATGAGGGCCGGGTTGCCGAACTGGTCGGATAAGGCCCGGGGGCAATCGGGGACCTTGGCGCAGAGCAATTCGATGACTTTGGCATGGGCCCAGGCGAGCATTCGGTTCAGGTTGCCGAAGCGGCTGTAGAGTTCGTTGTACCGAGCCGGGCCGATGGCGAGAATCTCGAACCGTCCAGTCAGCACCCGTTTGATCTGAGCCGCCAGAGTTATGGCTTTCGGGTCGCTGGTGATCCGTTTGCTGTCCTTGACCCCCATGGCGGCCAGTTCCCGGCAGAGGTCGGCGTCAACATAGGCACCGGCCACGACCAAAGGGCCGAAGAAGTCACCTTTCCCGCTCTCGTCGATTCCAAAGTGAGGGGAAAACATGTCCGGATCGAGGACTTCCTCGTAGCCCAGCCTGGCTTCACCGAGGATGAAGGGCTCCAAACTGAATTCGATCCATTCCCGGGCGGCTTTACCTTGGACCACGAGCTTGCCGCTCAGGTAATAGGCGACCTTGCACTTGCCTTTAGCGGCCGAGAAATGGCCGTGGGCCAGCGGGGCAAAAGTGAACCCTTCTTCCTCTAGGCGCGCTTTGAGGGCAGCCCCTTGCAGGGGGTCGAGTTTGAAGGTAAAGCTGGCCGGTTCCATGCCACGTCACCGTAACGGTTGTGCCGCAAAGATCGACCGAGAATTCGTGGACCACCTGCGCAGCCGACTGCTGGCCTGGTTTGACCGAGCCCAGCGCGATCTGCCCTGGCGGCGGCACCCTTCCCCTTATGCGGTGGCCGTCTCGGAGTTCATGCTTCAGCAAACGCAGGTGGCGACGGTGATTCCCTATTTTAACCGGTGGATGCAACGCTTCCCCGATTGGTCGGCACTTGCGACCGCACCCGAGTCCACCGTGCTGAAAGCCTGGGAAGGGCTTGGCTACTACCGGCGTGCGCGCCTTTTGCACGGCTTGGCGCAGCGGGTCGTGGCTCTGCCCGGGGGTGAATTGCCCAGGGATCCCGTTGCTTTGCGGGAACTTCCCGGCATCGGCCCCTACACGGCGGGTGCCATCGCCTCCATCGCGTTTGATGTCCCGGCTGCCGCCGTGGATGGAAATGTAGAGCGCGTCCTGGCCCGGGTGTTCGATGAGCGGGGTGATTTTGCCATGCCCGCGACCCGTGCAAGGATTGCGGCGAAAGCGGCGGCTCTTGTCCGGGATGAACGGCCCAGTGCCTACACCCAGGCCCTGATGGAACTCGGCGCCCTGGTTTGTCTTCCGCGGAATCCTCATTGCGCTCTGTGCCCCCTCCACGCGTTGTGCGCCCGGCCCGATCCGGCCCGGGTGCCGAAAAAGAGCCGCACGACCACGACGCGGGAGAGCGAAACGCTGGCCTGGATTGTGGAGGAAGGGGGACTTTTTTTACAACCGCCCGGGACCGGCCCGCGTTGGCCTGATTTTTGGAAACTGCCAGTCTGGGAGGAGTCGATGATGGTGCCGGCGGACGCGCCCCGGCCGGTCGGTTTGACCTACGGCATCACCCGCTACCGGGTCGCGGCCACGCTCCAGCCGGGCAGCTGGGCCCGGGCAAGCCAGCCGGAGTTGTGCCGTGTTCCATTGGAAGCGCTTGGGGAGCTTCTCCTCCCGGCACCGCACCGCAAGTTGATCGGGCGTATGCTGGGGCAGGACGGAAAGTCGGGGCAGCTTCAAGCACCTGTCGTGGCCGGTTCATTGGCCAAGGCGGCCAACGATTGATAAAGACGGTAACGACTGCGCACGGCGCGATCGGCGGCGGCGAGGAAGGCGGCCTGATTCTCCGGGCTGCGCCCGACCTGGTAACGGGTTTCGCCCTCGATGAACTTGGCCAGCGCACCTTCTTTAATGTCGGAATCAATCGAGAGGGCGTTTTGGCCCGGTCCGCCCTTGCGCGGATCAAACCGGAAGAGAGGCCAATGCCCGGAATCGACGGCGAGTTTTTGGTGTTCCAGTCCGGCGGAGAGGTTAAAGCCATGCGCAATGCAGGGGCTGTAGGCGAGGACCAGGGATGTCCCCGGAAAGGATTCCGCTTCCTGCAAGGCCCGCACCGTGTGGGCGTCTTTGGCACCGAGGGCGACCCGGGCGACGTAAACATTGCCGTAGCACATGGCCATGAGGGCGAGATCTTTCTTGGGCTTTTCCTTTCCGGCCACGGCGAACCGGGCACTGGCTCCGAACGGGGTTGATTTGCTCTGCTGCCCACCGGTGTTGGAGTAGGCCTCAGTGTCGAGGACGAGGATGTTGACCTTCTCGCCGAGGGCCAGGACGTGGTCGAGGCCGCCATAGCCAATGTCGTAGGCCCAGCCGTCGCCGCCCAGAATCCAGATGGATTTCCGGACCAGGTAATCGGCCAGCCGGGAAAGTTCCGCAGCCGCAGGATCAGCCTGACCCCGGAGGGCGGCGCGAAGGGCGGTGACCCGTTCACGTTGTTGGACCAGTTCGGCTTCCGTCGCCTGGGGCGCATCGAGGAGTTCAGAGACGAGCCGATCGCCGAGGACGCCGCTCAGGGAACGGAGCAAAAAGGCGGCCCGATCGCGCAGATGGCCGACGCCGAGGTGAAGACCGAGCCCGAACTCGGCGTTGTCTTCAAAGAGGGAGTTGGCCCAGGCCGGGCCGCGTCCGTCATCATCGACCGTGTAGGGAGTGGTGGGAAGGTTGCCACCATAAATGGAAGAGCAACCCGTGGCATTGGCCAGAACGAGGCGGTCGCCGTAGAGCTGGGTGAGGAGTTTGACGTAGGGAGTTTCCCCGCAGCCGGTGCAGGCACCCGAGAACTCAAAGAGGGGTTCGAGGAACTGGGAACCCTTGAGATCGAGTTGGAGCCGGGTCCGGTCGGGCGTCGGGAGGTCAAGGAAGAAGTTAAAGTTTTCCCGTTCGGCGGCCCGGACAGGAACCTGGGGGATCATGACGAGGGCCTTGCGGGCGGGTTCTTCCTTAGCTTTAGCGGGACAGACCTGAACGCACAACGTGCAACCCGTGCAATCTTCCGGAGCGACCTGGATGGTGTACCGATTGTCGGGGAAAGCAGAGGATCGGAAGGGAACCGATTTGAAGGTGGCAGGGGCACCCTGGAGACACTCTTCCGGGTAGAACTTGGCGCGGATGGCCGCATGAGGACAGACGGCCACGCATTTGTTGCACTGGATACAGAGCCCTTCGTCCCACGCAGGAATGTCGGGCGCGAGGTTCCTCTTCTCCCATTTGCTGGTCGCCACAGGCCAGGCACCGTCAACAGGGAAGGCACTGACGGGGAGGAGATCGCCCTCGTTGGCCAAAATCCGGGCGGTCACGCGCTTGACGAAATCGGGGGCGATGTCCGGAATGATGGGTTCGGCGGGCACGTCGGGAGGATCGACTTCCGGGATGCTCACTTCGGCCAGATGTTCCAGGGTTTGATTGACCGCGCCGAGGTTCCGCGCCACGACGGTTTCGCCTTTGCGTCCGTAGGTTTTGCGGATCGCTTGACGGATTTGTTCCAGGGCGACCTCCAGGGGGAGAATACCGGAAAGCGCAAAATGCCCGACCTGCATGATCGTGTTGATGCGCCGCCCGAGCTTGGCGACCTCGGCGATGCGATAAGCGTCCAGCACATAAAAGCGGAGCTTTTTTTCCCGAATGGTCCGCCGCACGGCGGGCGGGAGATGGCTCCAGACGGAATCGGCGGCATAGGGAGAGTTGAGCAGAAAGGTGGCACCGGGCGCGGCGAGATCGAGCACGGGCAAACGGGAGAGAAGTTCGAATTGGTGGCAACCGACAAATTGAGCCTGTTGAATCAGGTAACTGGAGCGAATCGGGTCAGGGCCAAACCGGAGGTGGGAGATGGTGGTGCCCCCTGACTTTTTGGAATCGTAAACGAAATAGGCCTGACAGTGAAGCCCGGCGACGTCTCCGATGATTTTGATGGTGTTTTTGTTGGCACCGACGGTTCCGTCCGCACCCAGCCCGTAGAAGATCGCCCGCTGGACGGTCTCAGGCTCAATGGAGAACTCCGGATCCACCGGGAGGGAAAGGCGGGTGACATCATCGGTAATGCCGACGGTAAACTCCGGCTTGGGCACGGGTTTAGCCAGTTCATCAAAAACGGCGCGGACCATGGCCGGGTTGAACTCTTTGGATGAAAGCCCATAACGGCCACGGATCATTTCGGCCCGGGCCAATGCCGGGTTGCGCCCCTCGCCGGACAGATCGCGCAGGGCCGCCACGCAATCCAAAAAGAGAGGTTCACCGGGTGCCCCGGGTTCCTTGCACCGATCCAACACCGCGATGCGCCGGACGGTGGAAGGCAGTTCGCCCAGAAAATCCTCCGCGGAAAACGGGCGAAAGAGCCGGACTTTCAGAAGCCCGACTTTTTCACCGTGGGCATTGAGCCAATCGACGGTTTCGTGCGCGACCTCAGCACCAGAACCCATGGCAATGAGGACTCGGTCGGCCTGCGGATGACCGACGTACTCAAACAACCGGTAGTGGCGGCCCGTCAGCCGACCGAACTTGTGGAACCACTCGGCCGCACGGGCCGGAGCGTCCAAATAAAAACGGTTGGCGGCTTCCCTCGCCTGGAAAAAGACGTCGGGATTCTGGGCGGTGCCCCGAATTTGCGGCCGGTCCGGCGTGAGAGCCCGGTCCCGGTGCGCGGTTCGACCCGCCTCCGGAAAGAGCCGCTGGAGCTGCTCATTGGTGAGCAGTTGGGCGTTGTTGATTTCGTGAGAGGTCCGAAAGCCATCGAAAAAATGAAGGATCGGCAGACGGCTTTCGAGAGTCAGACAGTGTGAGATGGCGGCGAAGTCGTGCGCTTCCTGAACCGAGCCGGAGCACAGCATCATCATGCCGGTGGAGCGGGCCGACATGACATCGGATTGATCCCCGAAAATGGAAAGTGCATGAGTGGCAATGGAGCGAGCGGCAACGTGAAGAACGAAGGGCGTGAGTTCCCCGGCAATTTTATAGAGAGCCGGAAGCATGAGAAGCAGGCCCTGGGAAGAGGTAAAGCTGGTGGCCAGCGTTCCGGCCTGGAGCATCCCGTGCAGAGCACCGGCCACCCCGGCCTCCGATTGCATCTCCACGACCCTGGGCACATCGCCCCAGATGTTGGTCCGCCCGGCGGCACTCCATTCATCACAGGACTCGGCCATTGGCGATGAAGGGGTGATCGGATAAATGGCAATATTTTCTGACAGCCGATAGGCCGCAGAAGCCACTGCCTCATTACCGTCGAGAACGGACATGGTGGGAGAAATGCACTCGGACATGGCCATCAGCCTGCCGGAAGCCGAGAGGAGACTCTACGCCCGACTTGGCCAAGGCTGCGCACGGATTGTAAACCGGGGGCCTGGGCAAAAAAGGCGGCGTGCTCAGTATTGGATCACGGAAAAGACTGGGAAGGGCGCAACTCTATTTCGCCCGCCGAGCGCCTCCAGTTCAATCAGAACGGCGACCTCCAGAACCTCACCGCCAAGCCGCCGGACCATGTCGCAAGTAGCCACCAGGGTCCCGCCCGTGGCCAGGACATCATCGACCACGACAACGCGCTGGCCGGGCCGAATGGCGTCGGTGTGCATCTGGAGGGTGTTGGTCCCGTATTCAAGCCTGTAGGAGGATTCGATCGTGCTGAAAGGTAACTTCCCTTTTTTGCGCACGAGAACGAGCCCGACTCCCAGGATGTAGGCGAGCGTGCTGCCAAAAATAAAGCCACGGGCATCAATGGCCACCACGGCATCCACCGGTTTGCGCTGATAGCGCTCCGAGAGGATGGTCGAAGAGAGACGGAAGAGCTGGCCGTCGGTCAAAATCGGGCTGATATCGCGAAAGAGGATCCCCGGCTCCGGAAAATCGGGGATAGTCCGAACCGCATTTTTCAGGCGGTCCGTGGCGGATTTGAGGAGCATGGCTTGGTCAGGCGGAAGGTTGGCGACGCTTGTCTTTTTTCTCGATTTCCCCGCGGAGTTTTTTCAGTGCCAGATTCTGGAGCTGGCGAATGCGCTCCCGCGTAACCTTCAGCTTTTTGCCAACTTCCTCCAGGGTCAAGGTCTTTTCACCCTCGATTGGGAAACGAAGCGATAAAATCAGCCGCTCCCGATCGTCCAGGACATGCCAAACATCTTTGAGTGCCGCCCTCAAATTCTCGTCGCTCAGCACCTCCAGCGGCGTCCGCGCCGACTCATCCGCCACCAGATCCCCCAACTCGGTCGAGTCCTCGTCGCCCACCAGCGCATTGAGGGAGGAGGGCCGCATCGACACCCGCTTGAGCTGGGCAATCTTGCGGACAGGCACTCCGAGTTCTTCGGCCAATTCTTCATCGGTCGGTTCCCGGCCGAGTTCCTCGGCCAACTGCATGGCCAGCCGACGCATCTTGGCCAGTTTATCCACCAAATGAACCGGCAACCGGATCGTTTTGCTCTGATTGGCCAACGCCCGCTTAATCGACTGCTTGATCCACCAGGCCGCGTAGGTGCTGAATTTGTTGCCGCGCCGCCAATCAAACCGATCCACTCCCTTCATCAGACCGATGTTTCCCTCGGAGATGAGGTCCAGCAGGGGCAGGCCAAAATTTGCGTAGTCATGGGCGATCTTCACCACCAGCCGGAGATTGGCCTGGATCATTTTCTCCCGGGCCCGGGCATCTCCTTTTTCGATCAGCTTGGCCAGTCGGATTTCTTCCGCTGGCGTAATCAGAGGAACCTGACTGATCTCGTTCAGGTAAGTGCCAAGGGCACCATCGCGGTCTTCGGGTGGCATGGGATTCCAATTGAATGAAGGAAACTTAAAGAGGTTAAAGGCGTCCGGAGCCGCTGCAAATAGCAAAATCGACCAAAACTGCGTCAACCTTTGCGCCTTGGTGGCACTTGCGCCAAGACTTCACCAGAAAACTTCCTCTTTTTCTGGTTGGCAACTCGCAACTCATTCGCTAGAAACTTCTCCCCTTATGGCGTCCAAAGCCTCCAAGTCCGCCCCCAAGAAGCAGCCTGCCAAGGCCAAGACGCCCGTGGCCGCCAAGCCCAAGCAAGCCGTGAAATCAGCCGCCAAGAAGACAGCAGCCAAGCCTGCGCCCGCCAAAAAACCGGCCCAAGCCTCCCCCCTAGCCGAGAACTCCCCGAATTCAGCAGCGGCTCTCCAAGCCAAGGCAACCGCCAAACCTGCTCCTGTGTCGGCATCGAAACCGCCTCTCTTTCCGATCAAGGGAAGCAGCCATTCATCGTTGGTCAGTGAGAAAAAGCCGGTCGGCAAACCCAAGCCCCTTCCCAAGCCCTTTCTGGAGATTCAGCGCAAACGCCTCCTGGACCTTCGCGATCATATCCTCGACCAAATGCAGGATGTGGCCCAGGACAGTCTTCGCTCCCGGCCAGAGGGAAGCGCGGCCTCCGCCTTCGGTATGCACCAGGCTGATGCCGGGTCGGATGCCTACGAAAAAGATTTCGCACTCAGCCTGCTGTCCCAAGAACAAGATGCTCTTTACGAAATTGAAGAGGCCCTCAAACGGATTGAAGACGGGACCTACGGCATCTGCGAAATGACTCAGCAGGCCATCCCGAAGGCCCGGCTCGAAGCCATCCCTTTCGCCCGCTTCACCGTTGAATGCCAATCCAAGCTGGAACGGGAAAACCGGGGCCGACGCCGCTGGGACACCACTCCCCAGTTCATGGATTCCGCCGATAACTTCTTCGAGGAAGAAGGCGGCGACGATGAAGAGGAAGACCGTCCTAAAATCAAAGAATAACCTATGACCATTAAGAAAAACGCCCGCCGCCCCCGGCGCAACCGGACCGCTTCCCGGAAACGGATCGACGTCAATGCCGAAGCCATTGAGTTCCGCAACGTCGAGCTTCTTAAGAAGTTTGTCACCGAACGAGGCAAACTCCTGCCCCGCCGAATCACCGGCATGCCCGCTAAACTTCATCGCAAACTGACCCGCGAAATTAAGCGGGCCCGCAACGTCCTCCTCATCAAATAACCGTTATGGCAAGAAAATGCACCATCAGCCAGGCTGCACCCGTCCGGGGCAGCCGCATCAACCGGAGCGGTAAGGCCAAAAAGAAGGGCGGGATCGGGATGCACGTCACCTCGAACACTCCCCGCTACTTCTATCCCAACCTCCGCAGCAAGCGGGTGTGGGTTCCCGAACTGAAAAAGTTCGTCCGGGTGAAAGTCTCCGCCCGCGCCCTCAAGTCGCTGAACTCAACCAACGCGTTCGAGGTGCTTAAAAACGCCGGCGCCATCTGATCCCATCTTCCCTGAAAAAAGGCGGCCCAAGGGCCGCCTTTTTTATTGGTCCCAGCACCTTCCCCCGCCTAACTTCCAGAGTCGTTCGTCAGGGATCGGCTCCGTGACGGCCCGGAACTCTCGCACTCTTTCTCAGGATGAACCGCGTTTTTGTCACCGGCCTCGGCCTCATCACCAGTATTGGCAATTCCGTGGGTGCCGTACTCCACAGTCTGCGTCACTGCCGGACTGGGATTGAACTCTTCGAGCCGTTCCAAGTTCCCTCCATCCCCGTCAAGATGGCCGGCACCGTTAAGGGCTTCACCTTTCCCTCGACTGACGTGGAAGACTGGACCTACCCCGGTCCCGACCGGCTCCGGCGCGAACAGCTCCGTCCGATGACGCCGAATGCGCTCTTCGCCTTCTGCGCCATGAAACAAGCCATCACCGACGCAGGGCTCGACGACAGCCAGGTTTCCCATCCCCGGACCAGTCTGATGACCGCCAGCGGCGGGTCGATGTGGCTGACCTACGAAAACTATAAAGTCATGCTTGAGCGCGGCGTCATGGCCGCCAACCCCATGGGGGTCGTCAACGGTATCCCCGGCTCCCTGTACATCAACCTCGGTTCCCTCTTCAAAATCAAGGGCGGTGCGCTCGGCTTCTCCTCCGCCTGCGCTTCCTCCGCCCACGCGGCGGGTCATGCCATGGACCTCATCCGTCTCGGCCGACACGACCGCGTTTTTGTCGTTGGAGCCGAAGATTGTAACCTGTTTTCCTCCGTCCCCTTCTGCTCCATCCGTGCACTTTCCGTGCAGACAGATCCCGAGCGGTTCCCCTGTGCATTCGATAAAAAGCGTGACGGCTTCATTGCCACAGGGGGGGCGGCTGTGCTGGTCCTCGAATCCGAACGGGTCGCCCAGGCCAGGGGTGCCACCCCCTATGCCGAACTGATCGGCTGGGGCCAATCCTCGGACGGCTTCAACGTGGTCGCCCCCGAACCCCACGGTGAAGGGCTTGCCCGGTGCATGAAACTCGCTCTTGACGACGCCGGGCTGGCCCCGGGCACCATCGATTACCTAAACGCCCACGCCACCGGCACCTCGGTCGGCGACCTCGCCGAAGCCCGCGCCATCGCCACCGTCTTCCCCGAAGGTGAGCGGCCCCGGGTCAGCAGCACCAAAAGTCTTACCGGCCACGGACTCTCTCTGGCGGGCGCCATGGAACTCGCCTTCACCGTCCTGGCACTCCGCGAAAAGTTCACCCCGGTCTCGGCTCACGTGACCGAACTCGACCCGGACTGCGCCATGATCCCCGTGGTCACTGCCCCAATCGATGAGGCCCCGACCATCGCCATGTCCAACTCCAGCGGGTTCGGTGGGTCCAACGTCTCTCTGATCGCCAGACGGGTTTAGCGCGCCCCAAGGCGAGTCCCCCCACAACGCGAGCCCCTCCCGCCATCAGGCCAGTTCGATCCCTTCCAGTTTAAGTGCCAGTGCGTGGGCCTGGAGCTGGTCGAAAAGTTCCTGCAAATCCCCTTCCATCACCGCGGTCAGGTTGTAAAGGGTCAGATTAATCCGGTGGTCGGTCAGTCGGTTTTGCGGGTAGTTGTAGGTCCGAATCCGTTCATTACGGTCGCCGCTGCCGATCTGTTGCTTGCGGTTTGCAGCGTATTTGGCTGCTTCCTCATTTTGCTTTTGTTCCAGCAAGCGCGCCCGAAGAATACTGAGTGCCTTGTCCTTGTTTTTAATCTGGGAGCGACCGTCCTGACAACGGACGATCATGCCCGTCGGGATATGCAGAATCTGAACGGCCGAATCCGTCGTATTCACCCCCTGCCCACCCGGCCCCCCGGCCCGACAGACCTCGATCCGAAGTTCCTCCGGCTTGATCACCACATCGACTTCCTCGGCTTCGGGTAGCACCGCAACGGTCGCCGTGGAGGTGTGGATGCGGCCCTGATTTTCCGTCGCGGGCACCCGCTGAACCCGGTGAACTCCCGATTCGTAGCGGAGATGTTTGAACACGTCCTCGCCTGCGAGCGAAAAGACAATTTCCCGATAGCCGCCCGCCCCGGAGGTCGATGCGTCCATCAGATCAAGCGTCCACCCGACCCGCTCAGCGAACCGGGAATACATCCGATAAAGATCGGCGGCAAATAGTCCGGCCTCATCCCCACCCGTCCCGGCCCGGATTTCCACGATGGTATTGCGCGAATCGGTCGGATCAGCCGGAACAATGAACTGGCGGAAACTGAGCTGGAGCTTCTCTTCTTCGGCCCGTAGCACGGGCAATTCCTCCTGGGCCAGGGTTGCCAAATCAGGATCGCTCCCTTCAGCTAAGAGTGTCTCGTGATCGGCGATTTCTCGTGCAAGAGCCTCGATGCGGGCAGCAAGCACCAGGGCTTCCGACATCCGGCGGTGTTCACGAGTCACGTCCTGCGCTCGTCGGGGATCGTTGTATAAATCCGGCGCACTGAGAAGGGATTCAAGTTCCCGATGCCTTTCTTTGAACCGTGCAATGAAAGGATCAAGGTTCATGGATCAACTTGGCGACAGGTGCAAAGAAAAACCGGACCGGGCGGGCGGGGGCCTGCCGGGTCCGGTGGGAAAGATCGGACTATTTGCCCTTTTTAGACTTCTTCTGGACGGGGCTCATATTGGCAAAGCGCTTGTTGAACTTGTCCACGCGCCCGGCGGTGTCCACGAACCGTTGCTGTCCGGTGTAAAAAGGATGGCAGGCGGCGCAGATGCCAATGCGGATGTTCTGACGGGTCGAGCGGGTGTGATAGACGGCACCACAGGCGCAGGTAACGGTCGTCTCAACGTATTCAGGATGGATTTCGAGTTTCATGGGCGGTTCCGGAAAAGCCGAGGATTAAACCCATTTCCGCGCAATCAGGCAAGCATTATGTCCGCCAAAACCAAAGGAGTTGTTCATAATGGTGGTCAGGGAACGCTGACGGGCGGTGTTGGGCACGTAATCGAGGTCACAAGCCGGGTCAGGCGTGTCCAGGTTGATCGTCGGCGGAACGATTCCGGTCTCCATAGCCTTGAGACAGGCCACCATTTCCACCGAACCCGCTCCACCCAAAAGATGGCCGGTCATCGATTTGGTCGAGCTGACCCAGAGCTTAGGCGCGTGAGTGCCGAAAACGGCTTTGATCGCCTGGGTCTCACCAACGTCCCCCTGCGGCGTTGAAGTTCCGTGCGCGTTCACATACTCGATCGCCTCGGGAGCCAGCCGGGCAACCTCAAGGGCCCGACGCATCGCTCGGGCGGCGCCGGCACCCTCAGGGGCGGGTGCAGTCATGTGATAGGCGTCGGCCGTGACACCATAGCCGAGGATTTCTCCGTAGATTTTGGCTCCCCTCCGCCGGGCGTGCCCAAGTTCCTCAAGCACCAGAATCCCCGCACCCTCCCCGAGAACAAACCCATCCCGGTCGGCATCAAACGGACGGGAGGCCTTTTCCGGAGCATCGTTCCGGCTGCTCAAAGCCTTCATGGCCGAAAAACCGGAGAGTCCGAGGGGCACACAAGCGGCTTCAGACCCGCCGGCGAGCATGGCATCAACTTCACCGTCCCGAATCAGTTTGAATGCCTCACCAATCGAGTTACTGGAAGAAGCGCAGGCGGTAACGATGGCAAAGTTCGGTCCGCGAAACCCATATTGGATGGAGATGAGCCCGGATGCCATGTTGCTGATCATCATCGGGATCATAAAGGGGGAGACCCGGGTGGGCCCCTTTTCCCGGAGAATCGTGTGCTGATCCTCCAACGTCTGCAGACCGCCGATCCCGGAGCCAATGAGGACACCGACCCGGTCCGGATCTCCCGAATAGGGGAAGATCCCGGAATCGGCCACCGCCTCCCGGACGGCCGCAAAGGCCAGATGTGTGTAGCGATCGGTCCGGCGAACGTCCTTCGGCGAGGGTAAGGCGGGAGCGGGATCGAAGTCCTTTACCTCGGCCGCGAATCGGGTGTCATACCCGGAAGCGTCAAAGCGGGTGATGGGGGCGACGCCGGAACGGCCTTCCGTTAAGGCTTGCCAGAAAGTCGGTACGTCATTCCCAACCGGAGTTACCACGCCAAGGCCAGTGACAACGACTTGCTTACAACTCATAGATGCCCGGAACGCGCGAAAGCGCAGCCGTCACCCTGCGTCGACCGCAGGCCTTTGGCAAGGGGGAAGGGGCGACTACTTGGAACCTTCTTTGTCTTCGATGTATTTGACGACATCACCGACGGTCACGAGCTTTTCAGCGTCTTCGTCGGGGACTTCCACGTCAAACTGTTCCTCAAAAGCCATGATCAATTCGACCACGTCGAGCGAATCCGCGCCGAGGTCTTCCATGAATTTGGCTTCCGGAGTGACTTGCTCAGCGTTGACGCTGAGGTTGTCGATAATGATTTGCTTGACGCGTTCTTCAATGGATTTTTCTGACATGGGGTGTGTTCCTACCTTGGTTGAACTCGCGATTTATGGTTTCGCTCTGGCTTTGGCAATTCAATTATTTGCTAATTTTCAAGTCGCCGCCCGGGCCCGGTCAAATGAACAGACCGCCGTCCACGGCGATCTCCTGGCCCGTAATGTAACCAGCCTCTGTCGAGGCCAGAAAAGTCACCACCCCGGCGATGTCCTCGGGGGTCCCGAGTCGCTTGAGGGGAATATTCTGCAAAAGCTTCTCCTTTAACTCCTCCGGCAAGCCGCCGGTCATATCGGTTTGGACGAAACCCGGACAGACCGCGTTGCAGGTGATGCCCCGCGCCGCCAGTTCCCGAGCGACCGCTTTGGTCAGCCCGAGCAGACCTGCCTTGGCGGCGGAGTAGTTGGCCTGGCCGGCGTTCCCATGCTGCCCGACCACGGAACTGATGTTGATGATCCGCCCGCTTCGCGCCTTCATCATGATCCGGGAAACAGGCTTGATCCAGTGAAACGCCCCGGTCAGGTTGGTCTGGATCACCAGATTCCAATCCTCTGGTGTCATCCGGAGCATCAGAGTATCCCGGGTGATCCCAGCATTGTTCACCAGCACGTCAATCCGTTCAAAGGCCTTTTCAATCGCCCCCACCGCTGCCTCAATTTCTCCCGGCTGCGCCACATCGACCCCATAAGCTTCATACCGGACGCCCATAGCTCGAATCTCCTCGGCGGGTCCCGAGGCACTCTCCACAGTTCGGGCCACGCCGGCAATGTCATGTCCGGCGCGGGCCAACGCAACGGCGATGGCTCTGCCAATGCCACGGCTGGCACCTGTCACAATCGCAAGCGGGTTAGTCGAACTCATGGAGCGAAGTTTTCAAGTCGTGCAGGTTTCCAACTGAGACGCAAGCCACATCTTTATCGATCCTCTTGAGCAACCCCGCCAAAACCCTGCCCGGCCCGAGTTCAATAAATCGCTCAATCCCCCCTCTCCGCATCGCCTCAATGCAAGCCTCCCAACGCACCGCCCCGGTAACCTGACGCAGAAGTGCCGATCGGATTGCAGCCACATCCGCTGCCGGTATTGCATCGACATTTCCATAAACCGGAACCTCTGGCTTAACCATCAAGGCTGCCGCCAGCAGAGGTTCCAGCTTGGTTTGAGCTGGTGCCATCAACCGGGAGTGGTAAGCTCCCGCCACGTTCAGAGGAATGACCCGACGGAGGCCCAACGCCTGACCAGCCGCCACCGCGGCGGGGACCAAATCTTTGGCACCCGAGAGCACAATCTGGCCGGGGCAATTCAGATTGGCCACTTCCAGTCCTGACTCCTCGGCCACCTGCCGCGCCTGCTCTTCCGTCGCGCCCAGCAGAGTGACCATGCCCCCGGCAGTCGCTTCGCACGCCTCCTGCATGAAGGCTCCCCGGGCGGCCACCAGCTTGAGCCCTTCTTCAAACGTGAAGGTTCCGGCCGCCGCGTGCGCCGTAAACTCACCCAGGGAAAGCCCCGCTGCAGCCGCGAAGCTGAATCCGGGCTTCTCTTTCTTCAGGATGGCCAGAAGTGCCAAACCGTGAACGTAAAGGGCCGGCTGACAGTATCGGGTCTCGGTCAGCACCGTTTCCGGGCCAAAGAAGCACGTCCTGGAAAAGTTAGTCCCCAGCAAGGCATCCGCCTGCTCGAATAAAACTCTGGCCTCCGGGTAAGCCTCAACCAAGTCCTGTCCCATGCCCACGTATTGAGCCCCCTGGCCTGCAAAAAGAAGTGCGGTCGGTTGCAAAGCGGTGTCGAAACTGGCGGAAATTACGGAGAGGACAAACGAAATCGTGCTGGCACCTCCACGCCCATTTACCCCCCTTCCCGGTTGAATCGGGCGGTCAGTGCCCCCCTCCGTTTCTTTTTCTCCCGCGAAAAGGTTTCGACTCAC
>CALFVM010000104.1 GCA_937928665.1 uncultured Candidatus Methylacidiphilales bacterium | reverse complement strand
TGCCACCCAACCCCGCACCCGCTCCAGTTCCTCAGGCGTCCCCAAATCATGCCATGAACCGCCCTCCAACAATACCCCGCCCACCGAGCCTGGTTCCGACGTCATCGCCCGCAGAAATCCCTCCACCACCGATTCAATCTTCCCCGCCTCCAGGTAACGAAAAAAACCCGGCTCCACCCGGTAGATCCCGGTAAACCCGCACCGGTCGCTGCCCCGCCTTCCCATCCGGTCCCGGATGTCCACCACCTCTCCAGAGTCGGCCTCCCATTCCACATTCCGAACCGGAGCCTCCCGCCGCAACCCAAGCACCACCAAACGCCCCGTCCGCTCCGGCACCAAGAGCGGTCCCAAATCCACATCCGTCAACACATCGCCGTTATAGACCAACAGCGATTCCCTACCCGCCCAATCTTCAATATTCTTCAAACCCCCTCCCGTCTCCAGCAGGACCGGCTCGTGCCGAAAGCTCAAGGGTATTCCTTTCCACTCCGCGCCCGGAAAGGCCTCCGCCCAACGTCCGGCCGCGTGGTGGGTATTTATCATGATCCGTTCCACCCCGGCCCTGGCCAAATGCTCAAAGGCATAGGTCACCAGCGGCCGCCCGCCCACTTCCAACAGCGGCTTGGGCGTCTCCCGCGTCAGCGCCCCAAGTCTCGTGCCCAACCCCGCTCCGAGGACGAAAGCTGAGCGAACGGGCACTTCCAGGGGGTCATGAACATCGGCGCGCACAGCTTCCCTCACGGTCCTACCCACGCCTGCAACTCTGTCAAGCGACCACCCGCCTGACAATTCTTGTCCCGGGCGCGACAAAAATTGTTACGGGTGATTTTACCGCTTTGGCCCTTTTCGACGACCTCACTTTCCCCGAATCCTGACCCGGAACTGCCGAATCTCCTCGTTCACTGCCCGAAACATTTCCAGATCAAACACTTCGGGCGGCCGGTTCAATGTCCGCCGATACCGCTCAATCCGGTTCACCGTCTCCTCCAACACGTCGTCCGGTAAATCGAGCAACGCATCCCGCGCAATTTCGGCGCAGGCCGGATTATGACAGATCAGGAGCAAATCGATGCCAGCCTCCACCGCACGGCGCGAGGCCTCCGCGCTCCCATAAAGGTTGGCCACCGCACCCATCTCCAAATCATCCGACATCACCGCACCCTTGAACCCAAGCTCACCCCGCAGCACCTCCCGGATCAGCACCGGAGAAAGCGACGCAGGCAACGGCTCGGAATGAAAAGCGGTAAAATGACCATGCCCGACCATCACACATTCCGATGTTTGGGCAAAGTGTCTGAACACGCGCAGTTCATCCGCTATCAACTCCTCCCGGCTCCGCGTAATTCTCGGCAGATCCCCGTGCGGATCTTTTTCACAATGCGTGTAACCGGGGAAATGCTTGGCCGTGGCGTGGACCCCCCCGGCCTGGAGCGCGGCTTGGAAAGCCGAGGCCTTCTCAATCACCTCATCCGGCCCGGTCCCGTAACAGCGTCCGCGGAGAGAATTATCCGCAGCCTCGTCCAGGCAATAGTCGACCACCGGACACAAATCGAGGTTGAAACCCACCGACCGGAGCAACCGGGCGGTTAGTTCCCCGTGCCGCGCACAAACCTCTGTCCCCCCCACCGCCCGTAGTTCTGCCGCACTCGGCGGTTCCTCACCCAAGACCTTGAGGCGGGACACCCGTCCGCCTTCCTGATCCACGGTAAAGATCACCGGCAGTTCGCTCAAATCCTGTAACTCCCTTACCAAGGCAAACAACTGTTCTGGCGTCGCCAGGTTCCTCGTGAAAAAGATGAATCCTCCCGGCCGGATGTTTCGCACCAGTGTCCGCAACCCCTCTGTTAGTTCCGGCCCCGGCAGGCCCAGGATAATCGCTTGTCCGATTCGTTCCCGTTCCGTCACGCCAGCGGTCTAGCTCCGCCACCGTCGGCTGGCACGCGGAAAGTTCGATCGCTTGCCTCGGACCAACCGGGTGTGATTGACTTCCCCTGCGTGAGAGTCCTCTACTTTGCCACAGCCCGGACCGCTGCCGGAACCGGCGAGGAGACCTGGGCCACGACCAGCCCCCTTAGTGCCGAAGCGTTTTGGGCCGAGGCACTCCGCCGACATCCCGACCTCACCCCGCACCGGCCCTCAATTCGCCTCGCCCGCAATGAAGTCTATCTGAATCCGGGCGAACTTCTCCAACCCGAAGACGAGGTCGCTCTCATCCCGCCTGTGTCTGGAGGTTAACATGCATGCGGAAGTGGAACTTCTTCGCCAGGAACTCGAACCCCTCATCCTTGCGGGCGCACCACCCCGGCCGGACTCTGGTGCCGTCGTCGAGTTCACCGGCACCGTGCGCGACTCGGAAAATGGGACTCCCATTTCCGCACTCATCTACGAAGCCTACGAGCCCATGGCCCAGCGGGTCGCGCTTGCTCTACTCCAGGAGCTGGCTCAGGCCCACCCGGTCCGCGCCGCCAGCATGCGCCACCGACTCGGTCCGGTTCCAGTCGGTGCCGCTGCCATCCATCTCCGGGTCGAATCCGCACACCGGGCTGAAGCCTTCGCCTTTGCCGCCGCTTTCATGGACCGGCTTAAACAAGATGTTCCCATTTGGAAAACAGGGAGCCTCCCATGATTTCCGTTGAGGAAGCCTGGGCCATCCTTGACCAGGCCGTACCCCCGCGCCCCGCCCAACCAGTCGATCTGGACGCTTGCGCCGGTTGTGCTCTAGCTACCCCCGCGCTCGCCGACACGGATCAACCCCCATTTGACCGCTCCTCCATTGACGGATTCGCGGTGCCCGAAGGCTCCGGGCCCGGCTCGTTCCGCGTTCTGGGCGAGATTTTGCCCGGCTCGCCCGCCCCGGCTCAGATCGGACCCGGGGAAGCCTGGAGAGTCTTCACCGGCTCGGCTCTGCCCCCTTCCTGTGCCCTCGTCATGGTGGAGGATGCCACCGATCACGGAGCTTCCGTGGAGTGTCATGCCCCGCCCAACCCTGATTGGATCCGCCTTCGCGGCTCTACGGTCCGCGCCGGTGATTGCCTGCTCGACTCCGGCTGCACCTTGGGTCCCGGTGAACTTGCCATTCTCGCCTCAGCCGGAATCGTTCGCCCCACCGTCACGCCACCCCCCCGAGTCCTCCACCTCACTACCGGGCGCGAGATTGTCCCGCCCGCCATCACGCCGGGGCCCGGCCAGATCCGGAACACCAACGCCATCCTGATCCGGCAGTTGCTCCTTGAGTGGGGTGCCATCCCTGTTGCCAGCGGGCACGTGGACGAATCCGTGGAAAGCCTCATTCACGCCACCCGCATGGCACCTCCGCACGATGTGCTCCTTGTCTCCGGAGGCTCCAGCGTCGGTGCCCATGACCGAACCCCACAGGCTCTGGCTGACCTGGGCTACCAACCCCGGTTCCAGGCCGTCGCCGTTCGTCCGGGCAAACCGCTCCTCTTCGCTGTCCAAGGTGCCCAGATCGCCTTCGGTCTTCCCGGCAACCCCGTCTCCCATTTCGCCAGCTTCCACCTCTTCGTCCTCCGCGCTCTCCGCCGCCTCGCGGCACTTCCCCGGACACCCCTCCTCCTGGCACGACTCGCCCCCGGAGCCGATCTCCGGGCCGATCGGCGCGAAACCTTCTGGCCATGCACCCTTCACTGGGACGGACCCACCTTGCTGGCCCGGCCCCGGCCCTGGCTCGATTCGGGCGACCTGACCGCACTCCCCGGCGTGGATGGGCTTCTCCGTATCCGGCCTGGACCGAATCCGCCCACCGCAGGCCACACCATGGAAGTCGTTCCAACGCGCCCGATCCGGCATTGGCGTGAATCGTCCAACCGCTAACCTCCAGTCTCCATGGCAAAATCTTTTTCCCACCTCGATGCCACAGGCGCCGCCCGCATGGTCGATGTCACCGCCAAACCGCCCCTCCATCGTCGGGCTGTCGCCACCGGAACA
>CALFVM010000103.1 GCA_937928665.1 uncultured Candidatus Methylacidiphilales bacterium | reverse complement strand
CGAGGGCGGAGGGGCGGAGTTTCATGAGATTATTTACGAGTATCAAAGAGCCGATGCATGGCGGACACAGGAAAAAACTTGCCGGGGCAGTCGGTTGGTTTGGGGTTGATCTCCCGGTGGGCACGAAACCGCGGCCGAGGCCCGGTTCGTTGGGAAAGGTAATCAATCAGCTCCACCAACGCGGCGATCTGCTTGCGCGTAGGCCGGGTTTGATTGAAGTCGCCCACCAAACAAATGCCAATAGCAACCTCGTTAAGTTCGTCACTAGCCAGATGCCCGCCCTGGATTTGTCGCCGCCAACGGTCGCCCACCTCGATTTCGCCGTCGCCCGATCCGTTCCCATTGCCAATGACAAAGTGGTAGGCCATCCCATTCTCCATCCGGCGCACATTGCGATGATAGTACTCAAAGACCTTCGCACTGCCCGACCGGGTTCCACTGTGGTGAACCACAATATAGCGCCAACGTCCCGGCCGAACCCGGGGGGCATTGATCTGACCTTCCACTTTTGACACGAAAAGATACTGGGGCGGGCGGCCCACCGAGGGCGGACTTGGGGAGGGAGTGGGAGAAGGTGTGACCGGCTCGGGCCTGGGCGCGGGAACCGAATCCGCTGACCGGGGTGGTGGGGCGGGAGCCGCGACCTGGCCCTGGGCAGGCGGGCCGGTGCGGAGAATTTGACCAATCCGAATCGTGTCGGAGGCCAAGCCATTCCATTCGCGCAACTGGGCAACGGTGATCCCGTATTGGTTGGCGATCCGGTGAAGGGTGTCGCCCGCTGCGACCCGGTGGGTTCGATCCGTGGTGCTTGGTGCTGGAGGCCGCGGCGGGGCGGGTGCCGGAACCGGAGCCGGTGTCGGGGAGGGAGCCGGACGGGCTGGAGAGGGTGCCAGGGAAGGACCGACTGGAATCTGGATCCGCTGGCCCACCCGGAGGGTGTCAAGGTTGACCCCCGGATTGGCCTCGCGGATCGTCTGAACCGGGACGCCGTATTTCCGGCCGAGACCGAAGAGGGTATCCCCGCGTTCAACAACATGAACCGTCTGGGCGAGGAGCCCAGCCGCACCGGTAAGCAGGGCCAAGAGCAGGGCGACGGCGCGCACGATGCGACCGTCAGCGGGCCACTTCATCGGGCAAAGCGCGGAAGACCCGCGCCGCACGTTCCAGGGTTTCGTCAATGTCCTGATCCCGGTGCGCGGCACAGACGAACCAGTTGTGGTGGGGATGGAAGAAGATGCCCTGGGCGGCGGAAAGTTTGGCAAAGGCGCGGGCCCGCCGGAGGTCCCGGTCCCCTTCGAAGGTCATGAAAGGCATGGCAGGCGGACCGGAAGGCCGGACCGGGTAACCAGCTTCCGCGCCCAACCGGACCAGGCCGTCCATGAGCCGTTGTCCGGCCCGGGCCATGATGCGGTAGGCGTCGGTTGATTCCAGAAGTTCGATTGTTTTGAGTGCTGCCGCCATGGGGCCAGGTGCATTCCAAAAACTGCCGGTAAGAAAGACCTTGCCTGCGGCCGGCCGCAAATCGTCCCGACCCACCGTGGCGGAGATGGGATGCCCGTTCCCGATCGCTTTGCAGTAACAGGCGAGGTCTGGTTTGAATCCAAAGGCTCGGTGGGAACCTCCTGGATGGAGGCGGAACCCGGCCCGGACATCATCGAGCACCAGGACAGTGCCGAATTGCTGGCAGAGATGGTTCACCGCTGCGACGAAGCTTTCCGTGGGCAGGACCGAATCCCGGTAGAGCGGGTGATGAAAAGGCGTCAGGACGACAGCCGCAACCTGACCCCGGTGCCGGTCGAACAGATCAGCAAGAGATTCCGGGCGGTTCCATTCAAACGTGTGGATATGAGCTCGATCTTCTTCGATCAGGCCACCGTGGCCTGGCGTGCACCACGGATCAATCCCGTGGTAGGCACCGGCGACCCGAAGGATTTTCTTCCGGCGGGTGTGTTCGCGGGCAACCTGAACGGCCCAGGTGGTCATGTCGGAGCCGTTCTTTCCGAAGACCGCCCAGTCAGCGAAGTCAATCCGGGCCACGAGAGCTTCAGCCAGCTCCACAAACCGCGCGGTCGGATGGTTGAAGCAGCCGCCTTTGGCTTGTTCCTCCCGGGCGGCTTCTTCCACTTCCGGGTGATTGTAGCCAAGCACGATTGGGCCATACCCGCACATATAATCGAGGTATTCCCGACCATCGACATCCCAATAACGGCAACCTTCCGCCCGCGAGGCGAAGTAGGGCATCGCCCCCGGAACCGTGAGAGCCGGCGCCGTGTGTCCGTAGATCCCGCCAGGGACAACCCGGGCCGCCCGCCCAAACAACGCCATCGACTCAGGCAGAAACGCCCCTTCCCGCACCGGCAACGACATGTCGGTAACCTACTCTCATCGTCCGATGAGGCGAGCGGATAATCCCTGCCTCATTCCAGTCACGCCAAACAGGGGGCAGAGACCCACCGGCTCGCCCCAGGCGAGCCGACTTTCAGAAACCATCGACTTTGCCGAGCTGCAGCCCTACCCTTCAACCCTATGGCAGAGCTAAAAACCGCACCCCGCAAGGTCAACCTGCGGACCCCCGAAGTGATGAATCTGGTCCAGGCCCAGGTGGAACAACATTACCGGAGCCGGGTTGTCGAATACATGCGCCACTCTGGTTCCAGTCTTTCCGCCGCCGGGCTGACGGTGAAGTTGGCCAAAGCCTTCGGCTTCTGTTACGGCGTGGAACGGGCCATCGATCTTGCCTACGCCGCTGCCAAATATTTTGCAGGCAAGCCAATTTATCTTCTGGGCGAAATCATTCACAACCCCGAGGTCAACGATCAACTTGCCGCCATGGGCATTCACTCCCTCAAGGAAGGACCCAACGGTTACGATCTGAGTCATTTGGCCGAGGGCGATGTCGTGATCATCCCCGCCTTTGGTGCCGAGGTGAAGGTCATGGAGGAACTCAAGAACAAGGCCTGTTTCATGGTGGACACCACCTGCGGCGACGTCATGAGCGTCTGGAAGCGGGTCCGCCAGTATCAACGCGAGCGCGTGACCTCCATCATCCATGGCAAAGCCTGGCACGAAGAAACCAAAGCGACCAGTTCACGAGCCATTAATGAGGAAGGCACCGGCCACTACTTGGTGGTGTACAACCTCGAGGAGACCGATTACGTCTGCAATTACATCCGGAACGGCGGGAACAAAGACGAGTTCCTTCTCAAGTTCAACGGCGCCTACTCCCCCGGATTCGACCCCGACCAACATCTCAAAGCCGTCGGTGTCGCCAACCAAACCACCATGATGCGGGGTGAGACTGAAGAAGTCCAAAACCGGATCCGCCAGGCCATCGAAGACCGCTACGGCAAGCACGGCCTGGCGGATCATTTCCGCTTCTTCGACACCATTTGCGGCGCCACCCAGGAACGCCAGGACGCCCTCAAAGTGATGCTCGACGATCCCATGGACCTCCTCATTGTCGTCGGCGGCTATAACAGCTCCAACACCTCGCACTTGGCCGAAATGGGCGAAAGCGTCCTGCCGACCTACTTCATCAAAAATGCGGCCAAGCTCATCTCCCCCTCACTCATCACCCATTACAACCAGCACACCCATCAGGAAGTGGAGACCCGCGACTGGTTGCCGGACGGAAACGTCGTCGTCGGAATCACCGCCGGTGCTTCCTGTCCGAACAACGTCATCGAGGAAACCATCAAGCGCATCTTTGACTTCCGCGGCATCAACGTCGTTGAACTCTTGCCGCCCGTCGCACAGGAGTGACCAGGCCATGACGCCGGAGGAAGCTCTCGCCCTCGTCACCCAGGAAACCGCCGCGGCCCTCGGGAAGCCCGAAGGTGCCGTCTCTCCCGGCCACCGCTTCATCGCCGACCTCGGGGCCGAGTCAATTGATTTTATCGATCTCACCTTCCGTCTTGAAAAATCAACCGGGCGCACCCTGTCGGAAACGGATCTCTTTAAGCCCGGGCCGGACGGCGACCGGACGATCGCCGAGGTTGCCGCCCGGCTGGCTGCCCAGCCGTGAACGAGCCAAGCCGGGTCGCCATCACCGGCTGTGGCGCGATCACCCCTCTGGGCCCGGACGCCCCTGGCCTCTGGGCCGGGCTGGCGAACGGTCGGCTCGCGGTCCGGCGCACCGAACGTTTGGCCTCTGCGCCCGTCGATCTGGCCGCCGAGGTCGAGCCGGGTCGCCCCGCCGACCTCATGGGCTGGGCACGTGGCGCCCTGAAGGAAGCCTTGCACGATGCTGGTTTGGACTGGCCGCCCAAGGGGAATCGGGCCGCTCTCGGCTTATCGATCGGCTGGCACTGGCCGGACAACCCCAGCGAGGCTGTCCCCTCGCCGCTTGGGATGGACCCCGCTGACCTTGGCTGGCAAGGCCCGGACGAAAGCGTCTTCAACTCATACTCCGCCTGTGCGGCAGGATTGCAACTAGTGGAGGAAGCTGCCCGATGCATCCGACTCGGCCACGCAGATTTGATCGTTGTCGTCGCTTCTGATTCCCGCGTCAACCGTGCCGCCGTGGAAGGTTATGCTCGACTGGGAGCCCTGGCGGCACCGTGGCCCAGCGATCCGGCGGCAAGCTGTCGGCCGTTTGACCGGGAACGGTCAGGGTTCGTCGTCGGTGAAGGCGCGGCCGCCCTGGTGCTTGAATCGGCTGCCTCAGCCGCCGCTCGGAGGGTGACCGTACGCGCCTGGGTCGCCGGTGCCGCATCGAGCTGCGATGCGGGATCACCCGTCGCCCCTGACCCCGCCGGAGCAGCGGCGGAGAACTGTGTCCGGCTCGCTCTGGCTCGTGCGGGGTTGGGACCGGGCGACCTCGGTTACATCAACGCGCACGGCACGGGCACGCCGCTGAACGACCGGGTCGAGGCCGACGTCCTGGCCCGTGTGCTTGGCCCTGAAGCCGGGCGGGTGCCTTGCGGCAGCTTCAAATCCATGCTGGGACACCTGGCCATGGCCTGCGGGCTGGTTGAGTTGGTCGGGTGCCTTCCCATTCTGGCCGGAACCGGGATTCCGAAGAACCGAAATCTGGACCAGCCCGATGCGCCGCTCCGGCTGTCCGGATGGGACGCAGGAGATTCGAAGGTGAGTGCCCTGATGAAACTTTCCTTCGGATTCGGCGGAATGAACACCGGCGTCGTTCTAACTCGCGGAGAATCGGGCATTTCAGCCGGGGGTGTTTCCTAGTGCGGCCACGACCTGCCTGGCCACACTCTCCACCGGCTCTGTAATATCAAACACCAGCGCGTCGACCGGTTCCTCCAGCACCGCAAATTGTGAATCAACCAGGGTCGCAGGCATAAAATGTCCGGCTCGGGCCTCCAGGCGGGCTCGGATCGCTTCCTTCGACCCCTTCAAATAAATCCAGGTAATTCGGTCGTCCCCACCCGCCAAAATCCGACGGTAGGCTTCTTTCAAAGCAGAACACGCCAGGACCACCCCGCCCTGATCCCGATGGGCTCCGATCAACTCTGCAAGCTTCGCCAACCACGGTGCTCGGTCAGCATCGGTCAGGGGAATCCCTGCCCGCATTTTCTCGATGTTGGCTGCCGGATGATAGTCATCCGCGTCCAGAAAAGGCTGGCCGGTTAACTCCGCCACCCTTTGGCCCAGGGTCGATTTACCACAGCCGGAAACCCCCATCACCACCAGAGTGCTCATTGATCCGTTTCTAACGGGGGATGCGTCAGAAGAAAACAGAATCCGGCGGCAGGCTTAGGCCGTTGTTCCGCGCCCGAGTGCCTGCACGGCTCGTTGCAGGGCGAACTGAAGGTCAAGACCACGAATGGGCTTGGCCACGTAATCGTTCATTCCGGCAGCCAGGCATTCCTCACGCGAGCCGAACATGGCGTTGGCCGTCACCGCAATCAGGTAGGGTCGAATCGGGTCCGGTAGGTATTCCCGAAGGTGGCGGGCAACTTGGAGGCCGTCCATCTCTGGCATCTG
>CALFVM010000102.1 GCA_937928665.1 uncultured Candidatus Methylacidiphilales bacterium | reverse complement strand
ACTCTGCACCATCGGGAGTTCTTCTCCATCTTCGAACCGCAGAGCCACCTTGGCCGATGGACGGTCTAGGGTGAAGGAAATGGCCACCCGGGAACCTGAAAGCAGGCTCAGGGAGAGACTGCGCGAAGTCAGGACCGGTGCTCCGGTGTACTCGGGCGGGGTGACCCGCACCTCAATATCCCCCAGGCCGGGCATCTGGACCGGGGTGATGCGGTGGGAAACAGGGTCAAGGCGGGCCACCTGGATTGTGTAATCCACCGGCTGGCGGACGGCGGGAAAGACAAACCCAAACTCCGACGGGCCGTTCCGGGTCATCCATGCTGTCTTTTTCGGCTCACCTCCCGTGGTCCAGGTAATCTTTGGCGGGGTGGTTACCGGGCCGCGGAACGAGGCGTTTACCTCCACCGGCTCACCCGCGGGCCAGTCGGTTGTTCCCGGGGTAACATCGAGCAGGGTGTAGCCAACGGCTTCCCAAGGAGTCATCACCCGCTTGAGAACTACGGGCACATCGGGGACGTAAGCGAGGAGCAGGCCGCCGACCAACCCGGCTCCGGCCACAATGGGCAGTGCCCGCCGGACTTCTGTCCAGAGATCAGGACGGGCCAAGGAGGATTCACGGGCGGCCGCACGCATGAGCCGAGCCACCAGCACCTGTTCATAGGGATTTCCCGCCTGAGGTGCCCGGTCGGTCTCCGCATACTCAACGGCCGTGGATAAGACGCAGCCCAATTCCGGATGACGCCGCTCCAGATGCAGGGCAACCCGCCGTGCGCTGGAATAGCGGTTCCACTCCCGCCACAGCCACAAAGAACCGGCCGCCAGGGCACCGAGCATCAGGCCACCGCCGGCCAAACGAATCCATCGGGGGAAGACCAACTGGTAATCCGCAATTCCCAGCCCGGCGGCGGCGGTCACCAGCAGGCCCAGCGTGATCGCAGCAATCGCGCAGCGGCGCGCCAGATTCTTGCGGAATCCGCCACGGGCCAGAGCCTGAGCCAGCTCGGGAGCCCGCTGCTGAAGTCGGCCTGCGTTCATTCGGCTGTCCGGTTGGCCCAACCCAGTTCGACTAGGACCAGCAGCCCGGCCAGGGCAAAGAGCCACTGCCAGCCCCAGAACTCCGGGCGGACCAGCGTGAATCGTTCTCCCGCCCGTTCCGACCGCTTGAAGGTAAACCGGCTTTCAATTTCTTCCGGGGAAAAAGAGGAAAGGTCCTGTTCGGACGCCGGGCTGACCACGGCAAAGACCCGCACCTCCTGCCCCTCGGCGTTCCGAAGAAAATAGAAACCGGACCGGGACAAATCGACTCCCCGGAGCCATCCGTCACTGTCCACGACGACTTCAACCGGCTTTTCGTCCCCGTGAACCAACGACAGCGGGCGGCCTGCCGAAGCCAGCCCCACCCGGATATCAGCCCGGTCCGACACCGGGACCACGTCCCGGCGCTCTCCCACGGCTGCGCCTTCCTCCGACGAGAGGTAACGGGCCAGACCATGAACGAACGGCAGGTAGGAACGGCGCTTAGGCCAATCGGTCCAGGTTGCGTCGAGGGTGGTGTTGACGATCACGGTCCTTCCCTCGCCCACGCGAAGGGTGACCACTGCTGGCGTCCCGTCCTCGAAAGCAGCCGCCACCCGGGCACCCTCGACCGGAAGCATCCTGAATCGTGCGGTGAACTCGGGCAACGAAAGGTCGCCTGATCGGCTGTCTTCGAACGGTTGGAAAATACCAGTCCGCTCCACCCCACCCAATTTCCACCGTTTCAAGGCCGCGCTCGCTGCTGTTTCCGGGCCTTCCAGCAGGGCGGGCAAAATGTCCCGGAACACCTCGTTATATGTTGCGTAGGGAAGACCCGGGCCCACAAAAAAAACCGCGCCGCCGCCCTGGGCCACATGGCCGAAGAGAGCTGCCGCCAAGTCGTCTCCTGGCCTTGTCAACGGGGGAATGACCACAAGCTGAGGCGAAGGTCCGCGGGAGCCTCGCGCGATCCGCGCGGCAGCCAAAGGTGAACTTACGGTTTCCAGGGTAAAGCCCGGTCCCGAGAACGGTGCACTGCCCGGGGCCGGCACCAGGGCACTGGTCAGGAAAAAAGCCCGATCCCGTGCAGCCCGATCTCCGTGGGGTTCGAGCACTAAAGTGTGAGCCGGCGGCGAAACCTGGAAAGCGATCTCCCGGCTGTTGTCATCGGGGAGGGCATCAGGGCGTGGCAGGAACACCCTGGCCCGGTGCAGCCCCGGAGGTAATGCGGGCAGAGGAAATCGGAACTTGGACGAGCCGAAGGGAGGAACCTCGATGTCCCGGGTTTGAGCCGGACTTCCATCCAGCCACAATTCCAACTCGACGCTTCTCAGGGGTTGATCGCCATGGTTGGAAACAACCGCCTCGATCTCGTCCCTCAACCCGCGCACCAGCCTGACATCGGCCACCGCCACATTCGGCACAAACGTTTCTCCGACCGGCACCAGCGTCACGCGCAGCCCTTCCGGCAAGGGTCGTGTCCCCAGATTACCTGCCCCGCTCCTTTGGAAGTCAGATAAAAGAATCACCTCTTTCTGGTAGTCCGGACCGATTTGCGCC